>WTKN01000082.1:19916-27140 GCA_011524395.1 Moorena sp. SS36440bin_2 | reverse complement strand
TTGCCTCTTGCCTCTTGCCTCTTGCCTCTTGCCTCTTGCCTCTTGCCTCTTGCCTCTTGCTTCTTGCCTCTTGCCTCTTGCCTCTTGCCTCTTGCCTGCTTACTGCTCCCTAAAACCCAGAGATTTGTACCTCATGAGTATAATAATTGCTATAAGAGTATCAACCCTTAACCGAACCAGCTAAAATCCCCCGCACAAAGTACCGCTGTAGAACAAAAAACACAATCAGTGGTACAATCATGGTGATAAATGCACCAGAGGTAAGAAGATGCCACTGCTGCCCACGATAACCTACTATATTTGTTAATCGGATCGTTAGCGGGGCAACGTCTGGTGTACCTCCGAGATAAACTAAAGCAACTAGCAAGTCATTCCATACCCAGAGAAATTGAAACACAGCAAATGATGCGATCGCAGGCATGGATAGAGGTACAATCACCTGGGTAACTATGGTCAGATGAGAGGCACCATCCACTGCGGCTGCTTCGATTAACTCCTGAGGCAAACTAGCAATATAATTACGCAATAAATAAATTCCTAAGGGCAAACCATAGCCTGTGTGCGCTAACCAAATACCTAATAATGTACCGGAAAGTCCTAGATATCCGTAGACTCGCAATACCGGAATCAGAGTCATCTGTAACGGGACTACCAGCAAGCCAACTACTACCATAAACAATACTTGACGACCAGGAAATTTCATCCAAGCAAACCCATAGGCAGCAAAAGTAGCGATCGCAATCGGAATCACTGTAGCGGGAATAGAGATAGCCAGACTATTGAGAAATGCCTGTCCCATCCCTTCGGAGGTAATCACATCAATATAGTTACCCAGGTGGTATTGGGTGAAATTGAAAGGGTGTTGGAAGACTGACCACCAACCGGTTTTGAGCACATCATCTCGGTAGCGTAGGGAACTAATGAACAAACCAACAGTGGGTAGAGTCCAGATCAACGAGATGATAATCAGGGTCAGATGAATCGGGATTTTCCAGAAGAATTGCTGTAGGTGTTGGGATTTTGCTACAAAGAGCGGTTTTGGTGCCATAGGTGAGTTAAAGTCATATCTGGAATTGGTCGATTTCTTTATTTAGTTTTGAGCATCAACGGCTATTCTCCTGCTCTCGAAACCGACGGATATTGCTAATCATAACTGGAATAATAACTAGTAATAAAATAACTGCGATCGCACTACCTCGTCCAAAGTTCCGATAATTGAACATTTCCTTAATCATACGAGACGCAATCACTTCCGTATTTTGATTACCACCGGTCATCACCCAGACAATATCAAAAACTTTCAGCACCGCTATTACTACAGTAGTCACAACCACAGCAATAGTCCCTTGTATCATCGGAATAGTAATTTTCCAGAAGATTTGCCACTCACTAGCTCCATCTATCCGTGCAGCTTCGATAATATCTTTGGGGATACCTTTGATTGCAGCAGAAAGCAAAATCAAGCAAAACCCTGTCTGCAACCAAATCATAATCACAATCAGAGCATAATTATTAAGTTCGCGCTCCACTAACCAACCTACAGGCTCAAATCCTAAACTGGTAATAATGCCATTGAGTAAGCCAATTTGTTCTGAGCCACCTGGACGAAAAGCATAGATAAATCGCCAAATCACGCTAGCTCCCACAAAGGAAATTGCCATTGGCATAAAGATTATAGACTTGGCTACAGGTTCATAGCGTACCCGATCCACCAGCACCGCAATAATTAAACCCAATCCTACACTAAATCCTGTTACCAATACCAACCAAAGGACATTGTTACGAAAAGCGATTGCCATACTAGGGTTGGTAAAGGCAAAGATGTAATTGTCCAGTCCCACAAAATTTTGCGATCGCTTATCCAAGAAGCTGATATAGATAGTATTGAGGGTGGGGAGAATCAGGTAAGCGGTTACTAATGCTAAAGCAGGGGCTAAGTATACCCAAGCCATAAAATGCGTTCGCCTAGCGTGACCTTCCGTCAATCGCGTTTTATTGGCTAGCTGATTTACCAAGCCATTCATGCCATATAACAAAGCCATCACCCCACCACAGCCTATAACAGCGGCGAGAATGAAAGTAACAATTTTGAGCAATACCATTCTTTATTGCCTCATCACTTCATCACCTGATCATCTGATCACTTTATCACCTCATATATATCTCTAACTGAATCCCGTTTATTGCCATGCTCTAAGTTATAAAATTTATAATTTTTATGCCACCGTTCCAGTTCATAGATAGATAGTGATTTAGCGATAATATCAGTGCTTATTGCCCGATCAACTACTTGTGGATCCGTTGTAAATACTCCACAATTAATTTGGTTAGTTGATAGCTTCCAATAATCCCTAAATTGCTCTTTCCAATCAATGACTTGTTCTACTACCTTATTTCTATGCTTATTTCTTCTAGTTCTTTCGTGTTTTCCTGTCGCTTCAGTATCAATATATTTGGTTTCAATTAAAAATAAACCGTTGTTTTTACTAAGATAAACAAAATCAACTTTCCCTAAATTTGTATAGTCTTGGATTAAGGCTTTTTCAAACAACAGGAGCTTACTACAGTTTGGAAATAATGACTTGATGTTGAAAAATAGATATGCCTGTAAGAGAAGTTCTTTGTCATAGGGGAAACCAATAACCCCTAGAAAAAAACGTCTGATATCTTCTTCACTTTGTGGCTGTTCACCTTTACAATAGGAAACAAATTTATCAATTTGACTAGTATCCATAGCTTATTTATTCTTTAAACTTTAGTTTGACCTAAAGGTAGAATCATAAATTTACGGTGTTGCTCAATTGTGGAAGACCCAAAGGTAATCGATAATCGGTAATCGGTAAGTGCTCCAACTATACTTGAGTATCCAAACCCTATTCAGCAACGCCAAATTTATAGTAGTTACTGATATCCTACTATATCCTGGATGCTTACACCCCAAGGGATTGCCGTTACAGCGGAGCGAAGCACAATTACTAATATTGTACTCAGAGATTTAATCGTAATTAATGCCTAAACGGCGCTATTTTACCTTTGAATAAATTGCGACGAATAAATTAAAGGAATATACCAGGACTTTTGACGATATGATGATTAGTAAACTTAATTTGATATCAGTGTCTTATAGTTACAGATTTCCCAAGCAATTCTGATCAAGTCACATTATAAGGCGATTTTAAATATTTTTTTTACAATCACTAATCTATAATTCCTAATAGTTAATTTGACTACTTAATCTGGCCAACTGTCCTCAATAGTGTTCAGAACTGTATCCACATCTGTCCCACCAATATAATCAACAATGCCACTCCAGAATGTCCCGGTACCCACGGCCCCTGGCATCATATCCGAACCATCGAAGCGCACCATATCAGCATTGGCTAAGATTTCCGCTTGACGTTTAACAATGTCATTGGGGTAAGCATCCAAACTAACCTGTTTATGGGGTGAAACATAATCTCCCTGACTTGCCCAGATAGTATGGGGTTGGGGAGTTGAGAGATACTCCATCAACTTCCGTGCTTCTGGAGTATCCTTAAACATAGCAGTGACAATACCAGATACTAATACTGGCACCCCTAATTCCTGTTTAATACCCGGTAACAGAAATATACTCACATCCTTACCTAGCGCTACATCTTGAGGAAAGAAGCTAGTGATAAAGCTAGCTTGGCGATGCAGATAGCAACCTGGGGGGTTATCAAATAACGGTGCAGTTGCGTCACCAAAGGGAGTGCTAATAATACCAACAGTGCCACCAAACACATACTTAGGATTAAGGGCAATGTTGCCAAACTGCTCAAAAGCATTCTTGACCACTGGGTGATTAAAGGGAATCTTGTGAGCAATCCACTGGTCATACACTTCCCCACCAACCGTGCGCAACATAATATCTTCAATCCAGTCAGTACCAACCCATCCTGTAGCCGCACCACTTTCTATTCCGATGCACCAAGGGACACCGCCATCTGCCACAATCTGATCCGACAGTGCCATCATTTCATTCCAGGTGGTAGGGATTTTGTAACCAGCTGCCTTAAACGCAGCTCGATTGTACCAAACCAAGCTTTTGACCGCCGCCCTAATCCACACCCCGTATACTTTACTATCGACAGTTGCCAAATCTAGCCAGTTTTGAGAGTAAGCAGCAGATAACTGGGATTTGTCAATGAAGGTATCCAGAGGAACCAGTTGACCTTCCCTAGCAAAGTCAGCCATCAAACCCGGTTGAGGGAACATGGCAATATCGGGAGGATTACCAGATTCCACCCGCACAGGTAGGAGGGTTGCGAAATCACTACTGGCTTCATACACCACCTTGATACCCGTTTCTTTAGTGAAGGGTTCTAGTATTTCTTCGATTATTTGCTCTCCTTCCCCTGTCAATACTCCCAGGATAGTAACCGTATTGCTTTTAGTTTCTCCACCTTTCGGGGCACAGGCGACTAAAACTAACGATAAACCTAGAAATACAGGGGTAAATACCCTACTAGGAGCAGGTTTAGTTCTGAATTTAGCCAAAAATTCTCCTATCTGCTCGAGAAAACCTATCGTGATCGAGGATTTGGGTCTGAACATCTTTCAATTATGAGCCAAGCGTAAATAATTACACTCATACTCTGAGTACAATTCCGTTCCAAGATAACCCCACTCAATGACTTGAGCAACAACTTAGGGAGGGGAAGCTTGAGAAATCAGAACACACAGATGAAAGACTCTATCTTTGAAAGGCAGGCTTGATCAACCATTACCTTCAGCCTACTAGGTGGTGTGTTATCGGACGGAGTGTCCCAAGACTGGCTACCGATAAAATCAGGGTGAGCTCATACTTAACCCACCCTAAGCACCCTACGCAACTAAGCCCATCCTATGGTTGCCAGCTATCAGCCATTCATAATGCTGGCAACAGAAGCAACCGCACAAAACGGCATCATGGCGACATCAGCCACAAAAAAAAGCTTAAGCTAAATGCTTAATAATTACCAATAAACAGTGACCTAGAAAAACTACTGATTTTAGCCTCTATCTATTTGTTAGAACTTTATACTAACTTCACATAACTAGGATTGGAGTTCGACGTAAACTGGTAAATTTTGAGAGTTTATCCCTATTCCTAGGCTTGATTTATATATTTTATAAATGATATGTAAATCTAGGAGGTCTTTTTTTAGTGGTCAATAAAACGCTGAAGCTGTTTCCCCTATTGCGTTTTGCATTTTGAATTTTGGCTATTGCCTAAGGCAGTATGTTCACAGATCAAATAAAAAATATATCTAATTATGTAGCTGAATTGCTAATCAACCCCTTAAATAAACATTCATCGTTAATACTTAAAATACTTCCTGAAAATCTTTATATTGTTTTTTTATAAATTACTGATTTTTGTCCGGATTAACGTTTTTTTTGAATTTTGCATATAACCCGTAAAAAATAAACAAAAAAAAACCAAAAACATACATATATCAACCTTGAACGCAAACATATATAGTTCATGATTAATTTAAGATTACGGATTTTAACTAGGAAAAAATTATGGTTAATAACCAAAGTTTCCTATAAAAATAAGTGCCTTTGACTAGTTATCAAATGGGGTTATAGCTACGATTCATGGCAACTGGCAATAACCCATTAAACATCAACTATCAAGAACCAGGAAGTTTCCTGTTCGCGCAGCGTGCGCGTAGCGCAACGGCATCATTCCCGTAACTAGTCTTTGTCAAGCAGTAAGAATTAAATCAAAGCAATGTCTGACACATCTTCCTCAACTCATCCACTTCTGAGTGTTGCTCACTGGAACACTAATACTATCACCTACAGCTTCTATAACGATGCTAATAGTGGTCCTTATTACGGACCTGAAACCGGGGTTTCAGAAATCTCAGAAAAAACCAAAGACAATATCAAAAGCATCCTGGACACTCTCGAAACATACCTTGATGTTGATTTCCATGAGGTACCAGATACAGCAACAGACTATGGTCTATTGCGCTACATGGTATCTGATGGTCCGGGCTATGCCTATGCCTATTTGCCTAACGGATCTAATACCAATTGGGGCTTTGAGTGGGATGTGGTCGGAGATGTGCATATAAACCAAGCCTACGACACCACAGGTAAGAACGGATTTGCTGACGACCCAGGGAATCATGGCTACATGACCCTGATTCATGAAATAGGACATGCTCTGGGATTAAAACATCCGAATCCATACGAGAAGCATGATTACGGTCCATTTTTGCCCTTTGACGAGGACAATACCACCAACACAGTAATGTCGTATAACTTTGCTGGGAAATCAGCGATTACCCCAATGATTTACGACATTGAAGCATTACAGTCTATCTATGGAGCTAGGGAGTATAATGACGACGATACTACTTACTCCTTTCACAGCGTTCATTACTACACAGATGGTAGTGATGATTATGGTTCAACAAAAGAAATTAAGCAAACCCTCTGGGATAGTGGTGGTATAAATACCTTAGACTTTTCAAACCTGACTGATTTGGATACAGGTTACCACTTTGATATAAATCAGGGGGGTATTATAACCACCCACAAGGCTTACAATGGTAGCTCTTATAAAGCTAGAACCGATGACAGCAGAAAAGAATACGTTACGTCTACATTTGGGACTGCGATCGCATTAGATACAGTTTTTCACAATCTGATCAACTCCAACAGTGACGATCACATCATTGCCAATAGTGCGGCCAATATCTTTAGCGGTTATGAATTTGGAATTAAGACGGGTAATGATGCTATTGAAGGTTGGGACAATCAAGATACTTTAGATCTTTCCAATTATGCTTTCTCTAGTGTGACTCAAATCCAAAGTGGTGATAACCTGATTCTTGGTCTAGGCTCGGATAGTTCGATTACCGTCAAAGACTACTATACAGTCTCTGAAAGCAATCGCCTTAACATTATCTTCGAGGAGGATAGTCCACCACCTGTATTGGAAAAGACTATTGTTCCGGAGACAATAACAAATATTAGTGAGGTTCAGTATGTTCAAGAGGAGCCTCAACCTACCAACAATGCTCCGACCGATATCACCCTTGATGGCAACAGTGTCAATGAATTAAGTGAAAATGGTATCACTATTGGTACCCTGAGTACGATTGATCCTGATTCCGGAGATAACCATACCTATGAGTTATTAGATAATGCTGACGGTCGCTTTAAAATTGATGGCAATCGACTCAAGGTCAAAGATGGCAG
>WTKN01000082.1:4687-19816 GCA_011524395.1 Moorena sp. SS36440bin_2 | reverse complement strand
ACGATAATTTTGAGCCGACGGATATCAGCCTTGATCGGAAAAGTGTCAATGAATTAAGTGAAAATGGTACCTTGATTGGTACCCTGACTACTAGTGATTCTGATTCCGGAGATACCCATAAATATAAGTTATTAGATGATGCTGACGGTCGCTTTAAAATTGATGGCAATCGACTCAAGGTCAAAGATGGCAGCCTCTTAAACTTTGATGACAAATCTAGTCATGATATCACAATCCGCACCACCGACTCCGGAGGTGAAAGCTACGATGAAACATTTACGATTAAGGTCGAAAACGATAATTTTGAGCCGACGGATATCAGCCTTGATCGGAAAAGTGTCAATGAATTCACTGAAAATGGTTTCACTATTGGTACCCTGACTACTAGTGATGTGGATGCCGGAGATATCCATACCTATGAGTTATTAGATAATGCTGAAGGTCGCTTTAAAATTGTTGGCAATCAACTAAAAGTCAAAGATGGCAACCTCTTAGATTTTGATAAAAACTCTAGTCATGATATCACAATACGCACCACCGACCAGGGCGGTGAAAGCTACGATAAAATATTTACGATTCAGGTCGAAAACCAGAATAATGCTCCGACAGATATCACCCTTGATGGCAACAGTATCAACGAATTAAGTGAAAAGGGTACCAATATTGGTACCCTGACTACTAGTGATGTGGATGCGGGAGAGACCCATACCTATGAGTTATTAGATAATGCTAAAGGTCGCTTTGAAATTGTTGGCAATCAACTAAAAGTCAAAGATGGCACGTTCTTACACTTTGATTACAAATCTAGTCATGATATCAAAATCCGCACCACAGACCAGGGCGGTGAAAGCTACGATAAAACCTTCACCATTGATGTCATTAACCAAAATAATGCTCCGATAAATATCGCCATTGATCAGAACAGTGTCAATGAATTTAGTTATAATGGCACCACTATTGCTACCCTAAGTACTCAAGATGTTGATTGGGCAGAGACCCATACCTATGAGTTATTAGATAATGCTGAAGGTCGCTTTGAAATTGTTGGCAATCAACTAAAAGTCAAAGATGGCAACCTCTTAGATTTTGATGACAAATCTAGTCATGATATCAAAATCCGCACCACCGACTCCGGGGGTGAAAGCTACGATAAAACCTTCACGATTCAGGTCGAAAACCAGAATAATGCTCCCACAGATATCACCCTTGATGGCAACAGTATCAACGAATTAAGTGAAAATGGTATCACTATTGGTACCCTGACTACTAGTGATGTGGATGCCGGAGATACCCATACCTATAAGTTATTCGATGATCCTGAAGGTCGCTTTGAAATTGTTGGCAATCAACTAAAAGTCAAAGATGGCAGCCTCTTAGACTTTGATAAAAACTCTAGTCATGATATCAAAATCCGCACCACCGACTCCGGAGGTGAAAGCTACGAGGACAAGTTCACTATCAAAGTCCTCGAAAACCAGATCAGCACCACCGACTCCGGAGGTGAAAGCTACGATAAAACCTTCACTATCGAAGTCCCCGAAAACCAGAATAGTGCTCCAACGGATATCACCCTTGATGGCAACAATGTCAAGGAATTCAGTGACAATGGCACTACCATTGCTACCCTGAGTACTGAGGATGTTGATTGGGGAGATACCCATACTTATAAATTATTAGATGATGCTCAGGGTCGCTTTGAAATTGTTGAAGATCAACTAAAAGTTAAAAATGGCACTCTCTTAGACTTTGATGTCAACTCTAGTCACCCGATCAAAATCCGCACCACCGACTCCGGAGGTGAAAGCTACGATAAAATTTTCACGATTGAAGTCCTTAACCACGATTGGGAAAGCAAATCAATTAAGGGAGACGGTGACGATAACTGGCTTGAAGGCGGTCATGGTGATGATAAGCTTTGGGGTGATTCTAATAATGACACACTAATTGGTGGCTCGGGTGATGACAATCTTTCAGGAGGTTCTGGGGATGACAGTCTTGTGGGAGGTTCCGGTAACGACTCCCTCAAAGGAACTTGGGGCAATGACATTCTCGATGGTGGGTATAATGATGATACTCTCAGAGGTGGTCAGGGAGATGACTCGCTATTTGGGGGTGTTGGCAATGATTCGATCATGGGAGATGTGGGCAACGATAGCCTAGAAGGTAGTTCAGGTCAGGACACTCTTTCAGGAGGTTCGGGTGATGACATCATCGACGGTGGGAATCAGGATGATACTCTCAGAGGAGGTAAGGGAAATGACACGCTCAAAGGTAGCTTTGGCGATGACTACCTCAGAGCAGACCAAGGAAATGACAGCCTTGAGGGTGGCTCTGGTAACGACTATTTGATTGGAGGTTCGGGTAATGACAGTCTTGATGGTGGTAGTGGCAATGATACCCTAAAAGCTAGCTCTGGGAAGAACCATTTGAGCGGAGGTTCGGGTGATGATCTCCTCAACGGTGGCCGGGAACATGACATGCTTGAGGGTGGCTCTGGCAATGACTCTTTGATTGCAGGTTCCGGTGATGACACCCTCAATGGAGTTGGAAATGATTCCCGAGGTAATGGTGAAGTTGATGTTCTTGTTGGTGGAGGTGGATTAGATACTTTTCTCTTAGGAGATTATCATGGCGCTTTCTACCAAGGTCGGGGTGACAATGATTATGCAGAGATTGATGACTTCGATTCTCAAGACATCATTCAGCTCTATGGTGTAGCGGATCAATATGATGTGCTTGAGGGTGATAATGGGTTACTTGGTAGCACAGCTTTGTATTTTGAGGATGATTTGATTGCAGTATTCAAAGATGCATCTGTGAGTGATGTCAGCAGTACAATGGAATTTCTTTCCTAATCTGAGCAGTTGTAAGATTGGCAAGATGACCGCAGGAACGAGAATATGGGTAATAATCTACCGGGTGCATCTCAATGCATACAATTAGGCAAAAATTCCGACACTTCCCACACTTTCCGCTCTCCCCACACTCTCCTTCTTTTTTACAAAAATAGCGCTACGCCCAATGGCATTGGCAAGAGGAACCCACCCCTAACCCCTCCCAGGAGGGGAAGGCAAAAGTTGACGTGCATTGGCGCAGGTGCGCTTTCCGTGATGGCGAGCAATCCCTTGACCGTAGGTCACGCGGGGCGCGTTCGCCATCACGGGTCGCATTTTTCAGCTTTTATAAATGTCAAATCCTTAGTGCTATATGAGATGCACCCAATCTACCGAGAGTTGGACTGATTTTTATGCATGTTTTAATTTAATAGGATTGCTATACTTTTATCTGCTGGTATTTACCAGTTCTCAATTACTGACTAACTAAATTTTTCATCCATTAACAAAATATTAACAAAAACTGTATCATGCCACCCTTTAATTTATAAACTAAAGGGTGGCACTACATTTAGTATTTATTTATTCTGTATAGTCTTCAGTTTCGAATCTTGGTATTGCCTTCGTTAAAAATAATTATCATCGATAGAATTATCATCGATGTCGTAATCAGATGTTTTACGAGTGCCGTGATTGACATCTTTATGGTTATAGTTACTATCTCTGAGCCTTCGCTGATTAACATCTGATGAGCGTTGATCAGTCTCAGGAATTTCTAGAGCTTTTCTGTGAATAGATTCGCTTTCCGTGATGGCGTTCGCGTAGCGTGACCTACGCTCAAGGGATTGCTCGCCATCACGGGGGGTCGCACCTCTGAATTTTGGTGAGGTACCCCTCCAAGTTTTCCAGGCAGCTTTGAAACCCTTAACCACATTACGAGTATTCTCTTTGACTTTTTGGGCTTGGTTTTTAGCACTGCTGATACTGTGGTCAACCTGTTTAACCACATGACCAGCACTTTTGACTCCTTGATTAAGATCATCTGTCAAGTCGGTGATTTCCACGCCTGTCAGCCGAATGGCTTCTAGGGTCGGTGGTAATTCCCGATTTAGGGTATCAGCTAATTTTTCCACACTACGAGCTGCCCGCGCTAACTCTTGTACAGCAGGTAATAACGTTACTAAAACGGCGGTTAAACTAACTGCTACGAGCAGAAAGGACAGCCCGAGCCAAAATAGAGGATCAATCACAAAAAATCCTAGGATGTTGGGAAGCCTTGTCTATGGGAGAGAGTGGTGATGACCGTTGATTTATTATACAGGTTAACTTGTGCTATTATTCAGTAACTGGCAAGTAAAAATCGAAGTTTACGGCTTTTTTGATCAAGCCCTCGCCTTCAGTCATTAAGCTTAAGTTAACTTAACTTACTAGCCATTAGGTGCCCTTGAAGTCTTTAAAAAACACCCTTCATAAAACACCATTAATATCGCCCAAACTTTCAGAGCTAATTTATCAAGTAAATGTTAAGAGATCAAATACCTTGACAGATATGGATTTCAGGTAACAGGGTGCAAACTATGCTGCATTCCTGAAAGCCTTGGACTGCAATGTTTATAGCTCCGTTTACAAATCAGCTTTCATCAATTTTATCCTATCAGTTTTAGTGACATGTGACAACGTATTTGACAACGTTTAGTGATATTATTGGCTATTACTTACAGCATAGGATAAATTTTTCCATTCCCGATCTTCCCGACTCGGCTAACCGACACAAAAGCAGGATGTTGCACTTGTAGGGTGCTGATTTATGGATAAGGGGAAGAGGGGGAAGAAGCGGAACAAGGACACGTAAGAAAAAACCCATGAGATTCGGTCTATCGGTAACACCAAAAAAAAGCACTAAACCTTCTTACCCCCCCGTCCGGGATGCCTAAAGCTAATGTTGATTAGCAGATGAGTTTGACTCTGCGGCAACTGCCGATTCGGACTTTTGAGGCTCTACGCTTTCAGGGACAGAACCTTTTTCAGGGACAGAAGCTTCAAGACCTGCTGCGATCGCTACCTTTAGTCGAGCTAGGGTATCATCCCAGTTACGCAGTGTGGAATCGGAAAGGCGATCTGCCTGTAGTTGCACACTGCTAGAAAGATCTTCGGCTAATTCGGGTAAGGCATCCGCCGATTTTTTCAAGAGCTTGCGTGTATCGCGACCAGTACGGGGGGCAATTAGCAACCCTACCACTGTTCCTACGGCACTACCCAATAGCATGCCACCGATAAATGCTCCAGCACTTTTTTTTGACATCTTTTGATTTTTGTTCCTCCAACAGTTTTAGATAAATGGGATGGATAAAACTTTCATACTAAATGGTTTTGGTTTATTATCCTATAAGTAGCTTGATAATTGATCAGTAGTTAGTAGGGTAGGAGTGTAGAGTTTCTCACGACAGGTACGGTGAGGGTGATCTCAGTTGCCGCTTGGGGTTGGTGACCGCTATGCTGGGAATACTACAACCGGATACTAGTGACAACCGGATACTAGTGCGATCGCTTTTGAGGAAGTAAGCTGTTCTTGCTCGTCGGTTTATTACTAAAGCGCCACCTAAATCCTCCAATTCTTTGAAGCATACCCAACAGTAGAAAAATTTGCTTGAGTGTGTGTAGCTGAAGCTGTAATTTTTGATACTCCTCTCTCAAACCATGAATACCTACTTGCCCAAGAACAATTGCCTTGGGAGCACTAGATAAATTTTTATAGATACGGCGTTCAACCCTTTCCAACCGATTAGCGATAGATGAAAGCCACTGTCCCAATCGCCACACTTGGCAAGCAGCGTATAGACACAACAGGGAGAGCACAATGTTAATAACGATTACAAGTATCATCATCAAGATACCAGTGATACAATTGACTTTACTAATAATAAGATGGCTAAGGTTGGGCAACTGGGAGAAAAGTTAGTCGCTAGGTGGTTACAAAGCCAAGGCTGGGTCATCCTAAACCATAGCTGGCGCTGTCGATGGGGAGAGATTGACCTAATTGCCAAAGGAAACCCGGTGGCATTGGCTTTTGTAGAGGTTAAAACTCGCAGTCGAGGGAATTGGGATGCCGATGGTATGCTAGCAATTACACCACAAAAGCAAGCTAAACTCAGGCGTACAGCTGAGTTATTTCTATCAAAACATCCAGATTTAGCTAATTTACCGTGCCGATTTGATGTTGCTCTTGTCCGTTGCCAGAGCCTGAGCCAACCCTTACACTCTACAACCGCAGATCAACAGATCGAAAGTCAGATAGTTGAGCTAGCTCAACCGGTATTGGTGGCAGGATATAAGCTGATGCTACAACACTACATGCAGTCAGCTTTTGATTAGTTACTCGGTTTGGGGGTTGGGTTTTGCATATAGCTCATGCTGTCTTAATCGTCAACATTGCCTTTTGGCTTGCTTTTGCCTGATTTTTTCGGGACTTGCTTCAAGGCAATAGTGAGCGCCCTTTATCTCAACAAACCTAGCCTTGAGAGGCTTCCCAGATGGGGGTGTCAAAAACATACGATTTTTTCAGGCAGACAGATTCTCCGGTATTACCTAATCTTAAAGAAGAAACAGATACCCATTGTCATAGCTTGGGATAAACTGAATCATATCCATCACTCCTCAAGAGTATAAAAATGGAAAGCTTCACCATTGCTATTGTCGAGTGGATCATAAAACTGTTCCGCGTCTACCTCCTTGCTGGTTTGATTTTTGCGGTTCCTTTCGTCATCTTTGGCGTGCAACGGGTGGATCCCAATGTCCATGGATGGGCGATCGGCTTTCGCATTATGATCATTCCCGGTGTGACTGCCTTCTGGCCGATGTTTGCCACTCGCCTGTTGAGAGGCAAAACTCTTCCGACTGAACGCAATGCTCACCGTATATCGGCAAAACGACTGACCTGAAAGGGAAATGCCATGATTCTCGCTCGCCGTAAAACTCACTTTTATTCCTTTGTGGTACTAGCAGTTGTCCTACCAGTGTGCTTCTTGGGAGGGATTTTACTGCGTCCTAGTTACGAACCAGTTGATGTAGCTAGCAATAACTTATTTACACAGGCAGGGTTCGTGACACAACCCCAACCCCAAGACAGAAAGGAAATTGGCTCAACTAAAGTTAAGGATGGAACATTTCGGTTTCATGTTGAAACGTTTGTCAATTACCAAGGCAAACTGGTGATGGAACTTAAGTCTCTTTCTTTGCTCCAAGTTCCTGACCCCTTGCTGTATTGGGAAGCTACAAAGGAAGCCCCCACAGAAATTAGCGATCGCTCTATACTGCTAGGCAATCTGGCCGGGTTATCTCGTAAACAATTTTTGCTTCCTGCCAGTGTGCGAGGCAAAGCGGGACATTTGCTGATCTACAGCCAGGGGCAACAAAAGCTGATTGCAGCTCTACCATTGCCAGCTAAAATGACTAGAGTTTCTCGTTATTAGTGCTTAGTAAATAAACGAAGGTTTACTGATAATTACTAATCACTAATCACTAATGAGCAATAGCAATTAACCTTTAGTAAAACAATGAGTGTTGCCTATAAAGCTGTTCTGTGGAACCGCCAGAAGTTTATTTACGATGCTATCCTTCTGAGCCTAGTTGCCCTTTATATTGTACTTTTCATCAATGTTACCCAGTGGTTCGATAGCAACATCGACATCAGGGGAGTCAGGATTCGCGCTTTTGGCTCAGCTGCTTTCATCCTGTTGCATGTGATCTTATCCATTGGTCCGCTAACTCGCCTGAGTCCAAAATTCTATCCCCTGCTCTACAATCGGCGTCATATGGGGGTTACGATGTTCTTCTTGGCTCTCCAGCACACCCGGTTTGGCCTGCAATGGTATCACGACTTCGGCAATCTCGAACCTTTGGTTAGTCTGTTTCTGAGCAATACTAACTATCTTACCTTTATTCGCTTTCCCTTCCAGGTTTTGGGATTTGTTCCCCTGGTGATCTTGTTCCTAATGGCAGTCACTAGCCACGATTTCTGGCTGGCTAACCTAACGGCTCCGGTGTGGAAAGGTTTACATATGAGCGTTTATGTTGCCTACGCACTACTGACAGGTCATGTCCTGCTAGGAGCACTGCAAACTAACACGCATCCAGTTCTGACCCTTGCTGTTGGTGTTGGACTAGTGTGGATTGTGGGAGTGCATTTGGCAGCAGGGATTCGGGAGTTCGGGCAGGATAATCAGGACCTTGTTACAGGAAACGAAGAATTTGTGGATGCGGGCAGCATCGCAGAAATCCCGGAAAAGCGAGCTAAGATAGTCACTCTCGGGGGCGAGCGGGTGGCAATTTTTAAGTATGACGGTAAGATTTCTGCTGTTTCCAACGTCTGTCAGCATCAGAATGGCCCTCTAGGGGAGGGAAAAATTGTGGATGGCTGCATCACCTGTCCATGGCACGGCTACCAGTATCTACCAGAAAAAGGTGCTTCCCCGCCACCGTTTACGGAAAAAATCCCTACGTTTGATATTAAGTTAGAGGGCGATCGCATTTTGGTGAAAACTATACCGAACCTTCCTGGTACTAGCGTTAGTCCTGCTGTAATTGGGATGGAGGAATAGACGTGAGTACCAACAGCCAAGGTCAAAACACCGATGAATTTTATATCGGTTATGGTAAGGTGCCTACCGCTATCAAACGGTTTCTGTTGATATTGATTCCCTTGCTAGCCCTGGTGATTCTGACTATAGCCGCTGTCTTCCCCTTAATTCATGACCAGTTTAATTCTGGAAAGGTCAATAAGGCTCAAGAGTTTGAAGGGTTGCTGTTAGGAAAACCTGTTCCTCACTTGCTCGTACCCCGTCCAGGGGATACCTCCTCCCAAGCCTCCTACTCTCGCTACTTGCTCACGGGTCCGGGAAAAACCTCACCCAGATCCAGCGTCTTGGATCAAGTGGGAAAGTGGGTCAAGCTAACCGGTAGTCCAGTTTATCGCAACAACCTGACGGTAATAGCAGCTCGCTCTGCAGAGGCAATTGACCCTCCTTCGGGAGCAGTGAAACCGGATGCTGGTAAATCTCTGGGTGAGTTCTCCCTCTTAGGAGAGATTTTAGACAGTAAATGCTATCCCGGGGTGATGAAACCAGGACAAACTAAAACCCATCGCTCCTGTGCCATTCGCTGCATCAGTGGTGGCGTTCCTCCAGTGTTCTTAGTTTACAATCAGCAGGGGGATAATCTTTATCTGCTCCTAGTAGATCGGCAAAACCAGGCGATTAACTCCCGGATTTTGGATAAGGTAGCTGACCCTATCCGCATCACTGGGGAAGTAGTTCAATATGGGGATATGTTTGTTCTCAAAGCTGACCCGGAAAATTATGAGCTTGTAACTCAGTAAAGCTGGGGATGATGGGCAACGGATGGGTAACGGAATTACCCACACTCCTGGGATTCCCTACCCTTGTATAGGATTTGACAAATGATCTGATATATGTATTAACAGAAAAGGATAGATTTAGGTATCCCTATCCCCCTCCTTTTAGGTTTTACCTAATCATTAATTTACTCATTCTGGACTAATGCTTTACTAGGAAAGGATACACCACTCTTCCTGAAGAACGGAAATGATTGCCAATAGTATCAATAACCTTAATCCCAAATTGCTGCTAGTTGTCTCCCGAGCCCTGGCAGCATTGCGACCCTCGGTAATTGCTTTCCTAATTGCCAACGCTAGTATGCTCAGTGGTGGGAAGGAAACACCAATATCGTTTTGTAACGTTCTGTTTGTTGGCAATCTCTGTGCGTCTTTGGCAGTGGTGGCTTTTTTTGGAGCGATTCCTATTCTAAATGAACTCCGAAAGTTGAATGTAAAGCTGCTTCTGGGATTATTTATTAATGGTTCTTTAGCAGCATTACTTTCTGCACTGATTTTCTTGGGGCTACAAGAAACTACTGTCACTAATGCGGTCTTATTGGGGCGATTTGGTCCGGTACTCTATGCTCTGGCAGGAGCAATTTTCTTTGGCAAGCGTATTCTGAAATGGGAATGGATTGGCTTTTCTATGATTGGCGTTGGTGTTCTTGCTATTGTTTTCAAAAGCAGTAATTATCAAATCAATCAGGGAGACCTTTTAATCCTGGCCTCAACGTTTTTGTATGCAGTTACTTCGATTATCGGCAAGTTGACCCTTTCTAAAAACAAGAGTTTGTCGGTAATTGTCTTCAGCCGTAACTTTATATCAGCTGTAATATTTTTCGCGATCGCTAGTTATCAATTTGGTCCGTCTCATTTTGGAGATGTCTTTTCAGGTCAGCTTTGGATTGTGATGAGTATCTATGCGCTAATTATCATCGTGATTACCCAATTTCTCTGGTACGCTGCCCTGGAAAAGCTAGACTCCAAGACGGTGGGTAAGTGGACTGTATTATCTCCCGTATTTGGGATAGTTTATGCGCTAGTTCTCAATGGAGAACGCCCTTCACTGATGCAAGTAATAGCATTTATTGTGATCATGATTGGAGTGTCGATCACTAACTTTAGTAAACAACAGCCTCAACCGATAAAGGAAATTGCATCTAGAGGAGAAAGTTCTGCCTCTATGTAAATAGATAGCAGTTATAAATTCAGTGAGGTAGTTACTAGGAGTGGTTAGGGAGTAGGGAGCGGTGCTACCCGTGGCGAATTTAATTACGGGTCAAGCGCACCGTAGAGACAAAATTTTTTGTACCTTATCAGTATGATAATTGCTATAAAAAAGTATAAAAGAGTTAGCAATGTAGAGTTTAATCAGCTTCTAACTTAAGTAAATTAATAAGTAATGTCATAAGTAATGTAAGATGAAATTACTTTCCATTTGCAATCCTTCTCGATACTCTAGTCCGTTACTGGACATACCCATCTTTTACCAACGGCTAGCGGTAGACGAACGATTTGAATTCTTCCACATCCCTACGGAGGGCGTCTTCAAGCAAGCAGCAAATACTGAATCGATTCAGGTAGCTCCGGTGAAGGGAATACTACCTTACACTACATTTCTCGAATTAGATTCACAAGTCCAGGATTGGCGATTGCTAGAAGAGTTTGACTTGGTATTTTGTCGCACATTAAAGCCTTTTCCTGAAGGATATCTAGATAGACTACGATTGTGGGAGCATTTTGTAAAATTTGTCAACAGTCCTAGGGGAATTCATGAGCAAATTCAGCAAGAATTCTTCCTCAAAGTAGCCAGTAAATTTAGACCAGAAATGATGGTAACCGATAGCTGGATGGAAGGATTAGCTTTTTTTGAAAAGCACCAAGTTATTGTGGCTAAGCGATATAATAGTTGTGGTGGTAGAGGAGTTTTTAAAATTTGGTATCACAACGGTAATTTCTTAGTGGATAATCCCTTTACAGGTACCAGGGAATTTACTCACTTTTCTGAGGTGATCAATTATCTGAAAGGTTCCACAGGGAAACCACTACAATTTGTACAATACTTGCAGCGAGTTGATGTGGGAGACAAGCGGATTGTTGTGGTAGATGGTGAAATTTACGGTGCCTATATCCGCCGTTCAAAAAGTGGTCATTGGGTGCATAATGTCAGCGTAGATGGAGAATGTTTCTTATCAGATATCAGCTCTGAAGAAAAAGAAGCAATTGACGCTACCTTTGAACACTATCGCTGTCGGGGTATACATACCTTGGGATATGATTTTTTGATGAATGATGAGGGTAACTGGTGCATTAGCGAAATCAATGGAGGAAATATTGGTGGCTTTGCTAGATTAGAACTGTTAACCAACCAATCGATAATGGAGCGATTATTCACCTGGATGATTGAGTTTTCTCGAAAGCCGAGAAAAAAGCTATCTTTGTGTCTGGTTGAGGATTAGGAGTTTTTAGTTCTCTAAATTATAATTGAGAGAGAAAAAATAATTACGGGCAAACAAATAAGTGCAGAAAAATGTCAACTAAACAAGAGAATTTCTGTGCAGATTTATCAGAGCATCCCAACATTCTGATAAGGCAATATCAACATACTGATTTCCAAGCAATTGCATCTATCTATAACGAGTCTATCGCTGCAGGCAACAGTACGATGGATTGCCAATTTTATACTGCTGAGGACATGGAAGTACTCGCGAATAAGTTTGGCGATCGCGAAACCATACTGGTTGCAGAACGAGAAAGCTGTGTTATTGGGTGGGGTATTATCAAGCGCTATAGCCCTCGCTTAGGCTACCGCGTTTGCTGCGAGATTTCGATTTATTTTTCTTTAGGGGAAACTGGTAAGGGTTACGGCAGTATTTTACAAACAGCATTGCTCAAGAAAGTTGACGAGTTTTGCTATCACCATGTCGTTGCTAAAATTTTGGCGTGCAATCAAGGGAGTATTGATTTTCACAAGCGATTTGGATTTGAGGTTGTAGGTGTTCAAAAAGAAATTGGGTTTTTCAAGGGACGCTGGCATGACATGGTTATTATGCAGCTTGTTTTATCCCATATCTTACCTTACCGTCCTGAACTATAACATTCTGTGTTTTAGTTTTTAACATGGGAGGAGCTTGCAATCGATAGTTCGAGCGGATGTAACGGATGGGAAGATGGGAAGGAGGTCGAAGAGGTGCAGCGATTTCTTTCTCGTTTCAATCAGGCTTGCTATAGCTTGAAGAAATTTTTGATGATATGAGGAATAATCATCATGTGTCCTGAATAAAAATAAGCTGAGATAGTTCTCAATCTTTTTCAGAGGATAGTGAGGAATTTATCAGCGTTATCTCAGCCTAGAGCTTTAAGGTCTATACAGTAAAGTCAACCAGTGAGTAATTATTAGTTAGGTAAATCTAGGGATGAGGGATTAAGTATTAGGGATTAGGCTTTGAAGAGTAAACTATAAGACCATTACTATAACACCATTTACTCACCTAGTAATACTAGGAATTTCGGTTAATTCCTTATTGCGGTTAATCCATTCTAGGATGGTTAATCCCATTTTGTAAATTTTCAATTTTTAAGTCTCCATTGTCATAAAACCAAGTTTTTTAAAAAAATTAGAGGATGGCAAAATGATTCAGATTATTACTGGCATGAAGACTTCTGTATCTGACCAAAGTCTTCCCAAGAGTATCCAGCGCTTAATTAGTAATATCCAAAGTCAGTCGGTATTGGTACCGAAAATTGCTCGTCAGTGCATTTTGGATGCACGCATCTCACCGGAAGACTTGATGGGATGGGCTGACTTTGAGCATCCCATGACCGACAGCTACGGTCGAAAACTACTTTACGAGTGCGATTCCTTTGAAATTATGGTGATGTCTTGGGCTCCAGGAGACTACAGCACGATTCATGACCATGGCGCAGCCCAATGGGGAGCAGTACAGTGCTTTGGCGAGGCGGAACACTACGTGTATACCTTAACAGATGGAGTGCTGCAAACCCTGAAGCGGCTGGACTTTAGCTCAGGAGAGGTAAAAGCGGTAGCTGACGATATGATTCACCAGATGGGCAACCCCGGAGAATCCTGCTTTTTTAGCCTTCATGTATACGGGTGCGAAAACCCCAAGGGCTCGATCACTGGCAACGCACGAATCTTTGACCTGCTTGAAGGCAGCATTCAACGAACTGATGGAGGGGTGTTCTTCTGCTTACCAGAGACACAAATTAAAGAACGGCACTACGGCTTACAAGCAGATGCTGATACCACGCTCAGACACCACCAAAAAATGCGCGATCGCATTTGTCGAATCCTTGCAGTACAGGACAATCCTCTACTCCGCTCAAAATTAGCTGTGTTAGACGAGCAAATGTCACAGCTTAAGTAAGCTAAAGATAATTGCTAATTGATAATTGGTAATTGCTAAGTATTACTTTTCAATTTTCAGTTTTCAATTTTAAAATGACCAAATCAATCCAAACTAATTTGTGAACCCCATAGGTCTTGAGGTAGAAATGAGCGGTCCATTGGAATTGGTGCTACTGGTTCAGTTAGGGTAAATTTGCCACTCTCAATCCATTGCTTTAGTTCCAGAGCAACTTGCCGGGAGAGGAAAATACTAGCAAGAGGAGCTACACGGACTAATTTACCATCAATAGTAATCCGACCAGACTTCAGCTGAGCGTAGCTGACTAACCCAAAGGTTGGACGCACCCGTCTAGGAATGGCAAAATCTACCACTGGTGCAACAATGTCTTGATCTTGTACAGCACAACGTTGCACTACTTCTTCATTCAGTACTGGCATTGGTACGCCCACACCCAGCATCAGAGAGGGGCCATAATTTTTAAAGTAACAACCCCGTACCCATTTGGGATTCATTTGCTTGGCATCTCCAATTAAAGCTAGAGTTGCTGCTGGTCCTATAGGTGTCTGATTGGGAAGGCGTTTTTGCAGTGGGAAGTGTTGGGTCCCTTCCCAAGCAATATAGCCAATACCTCCACCCATAAAAATCCGCGTGCCAATACCCACTACCTTCAGTTCCGGATCATTGATTAGGGGTGAGATTGCTCCTGGGTTAGAGTAAACTGCATTGGAGAGTTTGGGCTGCAGCAAACCCAGATAAGTATACAAGGGGCGATCGCCTCCATTCACCCCTACTATGAAGTTTTGATACAGATTGCGGGGATTGAATAAGTAAAACTGATTAATCCTATCCTTAGTGATCGTGGTCTCAAAGGAGCCTCTGGGATAACAATCTGTCACCTGTCCGAGGGCTTGGAGGTGGACGGGTTTCCCAGCAATCAGGTCTTCAATCACATGACCACCACCCCTTTGCCTGTGTTCTTCGATATCTGGAATCTCACGGTTATCTGGGTAGTCAACAACTTGAGTTGCTCCCAAAAACAAATCCACTGCTCCGAAGCCAGTGTAAGCTGGAACTCCATCTAACCAACATTTCCGTATTTTCACGGGTGGGTCAGTATGTCCCAAATTCATGATTGCTCCGGAAGACTCCATCTGCTCAAAGGTACCGGTAGTAATGATGTCTACTTCTTTCGCCGCCTGAGTGACACCGATTTCTGCCACCCGTGCTTTTAATTCTTCGACTGTCCACACTACGGCACAGTTACCCTCGATTTTGTCATTAATTTGAGCAATGGTTCGCATAGGGATTGGGAATGGGGAGAAAGGTTTTCCAAAATATCACTTGCCAGTGGTATCTTAGCTCACCTCCGTCAGCCTCAGTTATAATACGCAGTTGTTAAAATCCATAGCTTGGGTTGTAACGGCTGAAGGCTGATGAAGGTTTACTCTTCCTCCTTATCTATCTGATCTGATTTCTTGGATTTGGGGTGATTGTCTGATTCAGTCTTATCCTGGGAATCCTTTGATGTAGTTGG
>WTKN01000082.1:0-4587 GCA_011524395.1 Moorena sp. SS36440bin_2 | reverse complement strand
GGGCCTGGGTATCTCTGATGGATATCGGACTAGTTTTCCATTGATCGAGGATATCTTTAATTAAAACTTCTTTTAGCCAAACCTGACCAACTACGGTTAATGGTAAAGCTAACAGTAAACCTAAAAAACCAAAGAATGTCGCGAAAAATACCTGGGCTAAAAGGGTTACTGCTGGTAGCAGGGATACCTGTTGCTTCATCACCAGGGGAGTCAGCAAGTTACTTTCCACCTGCTGAATAACAATATAGAGAATTAAAACAGCGATCGCTTTCCAGGGTGCATCTAGTAGAGCGATCGCAATCGGTGGGACTACACTCAATCCAGGGCCAATATTGGGGATAAATGTCAAGATACCTGCCAAAGCCGCCTGTGCCAGTGCCAGTTTAACTTGTAGGATGACCAAACCCACAAAACTTAAGCCAGAAATGGCAGCAATGTTAACGAGAATGCCTACTAACCAGCCCCGTAAAGATTGATCACATAGAGTCAAAATTTCATCAACTCGACGGCGATAGAAAGACGGGAAAAGTCGGATAAAGCTTTGACGATAAGCCTTGGGGTCAGCCAATAGCATGATAGTCAAAACTAATACCAGCAAAACTTGGGCTACGACAGCCAAAGAGTTAAAGGCAATGGAGAATCCACCACCCAATAACTGATTAAGTAACGGTTGTAGCTGTTGAATTAGCTGATCTAAATCTAATTGGATCTCGGGGAAATTAATCAGATCTTGGGGAAGACGCGCTGACAACACCTCCAACCACTGAACTAATTTTTCTATACCCCTAGGAACCTGATCAATCAGCTCTAGCACTTGGTCCGCAAAGGGTGGCACAATTAGCCAGTAAAACCCTACCGTGAGGGCAACCATCAGAAGAATTGACAGCAAGACAGCAAAAAGCCGTTTGATGCCAACCCGGCGGAATGTTTCCACCAAGATATTTAAGGCATTGGCAAGTACTACAGCAGTAAATATCAGCAGCAGTACTTTACGGATTTGCCACAGGATGTATAACGAAAGGATAAAGGCAAGTAGACCAATCCATGTGCCTAGACTCATGGCGAAACCTCCCACTGGCTCTAGCAGTCCCAGACCTAATTTTAGTTCTATGGGGCTTAAAAACCTTATATTACCCTAATGCTACAGATTTTAGATTTTAAATGAGGTTCTAAAACAGACATGATGCGATAGCTCTGGGATCAGAAGATGGGGGTGATGGAGTCATGGGGTGATAAGCAGCTTAAAGGTCGGATGGGTGTAGCAGGGGTATCCTGCCGGTGAATTTTGATCAATTAGCGTACGGTTGCGTTGATGATCCCATAGTTCATGATCACCTTGGGAAACATAACTACCCTGTTATTAGTCTAATTAATCGCTTGTACTCATCCTCAAGGAAGATATATTTAATGTTTATTTCCCATCGTTGGCAGTCCAGAATCGCTCTACTCACCGCATTGGGGATCACTTCAACTGTAGCGTTACCAATGTTGATAGCGACTCAAGCTACTGCCCAGTCTAGATTCTACATCGAGCCACAGTTGGCTCAATTTACCCAAGTCATCATTCCTGCTGGGACTTTGATACCAGTTGAATCCGACGACGCCAAAAGAGTTATTGTCACTCGTAATGAAACTCTACCGATAACGCTGATAGTAGCTAGAGATGTAGTCTCCTTTTCAGGAACCCTCCTAATTCCAGCAGGTAGTGAGATTGAAGGGGAAGTGCGTCCAGTTCAAGGAGGTTCTCAGTTTGTCGCCGAAGAGTTGATTCTCAGGGATAGTGATCAATCCTTGTCCCTTGATGCCACCTCCGAGGTTGTCACCAAAACTGAAACCATTACCAAAAACACTGATCCTGATTTGCTCAAAGGTGCTGCTATTGGTGCAGCTGCGGGGGCTGTACTCTCGGAAATCTTTGGTAAGCTTGAGTTTTGGGAAGTTTTAGCTGGTGCTGGACTCGGTTTGGTTACAGAGCTTCTCCTTGCAGGAGGTCAGGAAGACGTAGAAGTAGTTGTCATCGACCCTGACACAGATTTAGATGTAACCTTGAAGTCTGATTTAGTCCTGAACATTGACAATCGCTAATTTTAAGGATGAAGGATGAACCGATACTTTTTAGCTACCAAAATCTACAAAACGCAGATCTCAGCCCACTAATGCAAGCTGCTCTCGCAGCCAGGGGGTATCTCCCAAGGCTCGCAGGAATATTCCACGAGCGCCGTTGATGTCTCGATCCATAGATCGACCATCAACTCTAGATTTGATTGTTTTACTGCCGCCAATGTTTACCATTTCACCAGTCCAGCTAACAGTCTTGCTAGTATAGGCTTCGCAGACATCTACTACTGTCTTACCAGTCTCTTTAGCTTTATGCAAAAGAAACTCTTTAAACCGATAATGAGCAAAATTAAGCATATTGCGAACAGTTTTAGATCTGATCTTCCTATTTCCTTTTTTTGACATTTGAGATGTCTCAAAAGTGGGAAGTAATATCACATCAAAATTGTCTACAAAGAACCTGGCAGCTTTGTGGTGTAGTTCATTTATCAGGTTTTGAATCCTGATTATCATTCGGCGGGCAGCCTTCCTCATTCGGCGTTTCTGCCCACGTTTAGCCTTAATAATCTTGGAAAGTAGATTATCTAAGTGCTGGCATAGTCTTTGAATTTGAGAAAAGTCTCCATGCCCAATCTTTCCAACGGAAGTTTCGCTAAAGAAAGTGAGAAAGGTTCTGACTCCAGGATCTAAAGCAACTACTCGGCCTTGGTTATCGGTTTTATCTTTCGTTGCTTCATGGGGGACTATCAAGTAATAATCCCCATTGTGGCTGGTTAGTCTGCAATCTCCAATATTGCTGGGGAGATACTCGGTATAGGAGATTTCCCCTAGCTTGGTGTGATAAACACCTTTCTCAGATACTGCGGACTTTGGAATGTAGCAAGACTGTCTTGGATTTTTACGAGATCTAAATTTAACCCGATTAATCTGAAAAGTCTGTTTGTACTTCTTTTTAGCCTCCCGCACAGCGGTGCAAGCATCCTTTATCGCTATCGACTTAATTTGATAAGGCACTGACTTGCACCACTCGGGTAGGTCGTTCAATATACCAGTTTTAATAGCTTTCCAGTTAGCTTTAACTTCGCCATTTTGAAGAATTTTGACGGTTTTATTGAAAACGTAACGGGATACCCCAAACCATTGGCGAACAAGCGTACGCTGTTCAGGGTTTAGGAACACTCGAATCTTCTTTGATTTTTTTACCGTATTTTCTGAGTCCGTGGACTCGGCAGGAGAAGACGTGAATGATGGAGAGAAGATCTGCTGTAAGTTCGGATTCTGGGCAACTTTCAGGTTGGTCGAGAACCAGGATTTTTCCACCGTTGAGACTGACCAAGTACTCAATGAGTTCAAATCCGAATCGGGTGAGCCTGTCTCTACAGGTAACAATAATTGTGAGCTTATCTCCGCGCACAATTCGTTCCAATATGGCTTTAAGACCTTTCCTTTTGTAGTTGAGTCCTGAACCGATGTCTTTGATGATTTCCGCTTCTGGGAAGAGCGAGTGGAGGTAGGCAATTTGCCTGGCGAGATCGTCTTTTTGCTTGTGGGTACTGACTCTGCAATACCCAATACTGAATTTACGAACTCGATCCACGTCTCCTTTGAAGCTACCAAATCTGAGCAAGCTATCTGTGTCAAAGAGCCTGGTTCCTCCAGGGTTTTTTTCGCACCGAATTGTGCCATTGTCCGCATACTTCCTTAGAGTGTTTCCGGATAATCCCGTAAGTTCGACCGCCTTACGTAAAGGAACTAGTACCATGATGAAAATCTAAGACATCTTTGTAAATAGTGCAAGATTTTTATAGAAAATCGTTAACAGTGGCAAGCCTTTTGAAGATTTTTTTCAGCTAGCTCTATGCGCTGTCCCTGATTCAGCAAGCTTTGTAGATCGGTTGTCACCCTTTAAGAGTGAGAAGCTACACATTCTTCTGATGATTCTCCAGCTCCATCCCGGACTTTGTCAAGCCCCTACCTGAATCCTTACCCCTGGAGGCTGTTACCCCTCATACTACTTACCACATATACTGATAGCTTATAAAAGATAGGGTTAAGGGAAGGTTAAGGATAAACTATTAATTTATACCAAAGCCGCCTTAATTAATTACCTATTTTCAATTAAAAAACAATTAGTATTGGCAGACCATGAGAAAATTCATTTCAATGAAATCAATTCTAGAAAATGTTTCTATAGCTTTTTTGGTTGCGGTATCCAGTTTGTTGATCTGGTGTCCCAATCCAGCAATGGCGATCGGAACGGGTGCATCTCACTTTTGCAATTAGACAAAAATTCTAATAAAATTCCGACACTACCTACACTACCCACTCTCCCTAAAATCCCGACGCTTCCGAGACTTCGGGCACTTCCCTTCTTTTTTACAAAGATGAGATGCACCCGATCGGAACTACCTGTATGGACTTAAGCGGAGAATATCGAATTCAAGTGGTAGCAGACAATAGTTACCTCCACGAAAATGGTTTGGGGGACAAGCTTGTTTCCACCCGCTATCAGCCCAACGATGACTACAC
>WTKN01000393.1 GCA_011524395.1 Moorena sp. SS36440bin_2 | reverse complement strand
TAGCGACTATTCATATGTGGATTAATAAAATTATATTAGTGGGATAGGTTCATAGCTATCTCCAAAGGGTAGGCAAATCAATTAACAATTAACAAATTGCTACAAATACCGCCAGCACAGAAGAGACGTGTAAACTACCAAAATCACTGGAAACGCCACTCTTCCAAACTCCATTAATTTGCTAATCTTGATTTTACCAGACTGAAACCGCTCACTATTCCCAATCACCACCATCAACAACTGTAAGCCATTGAGTATGTAAACGATAAAAAAGGCATAGTCGAGAGCCACTACATAGCCAACCCCCTCCGGTAGTCCTTCTATCAAGCTCAGATGGTAAAAGACAATCGCTAGTAGCAAGCCACTTACTGCTTCTACGGACATGTGATCGAAGGGGAGAAACATGAACAGGTATCCCACCACTACAAAAAACATTAGAGGCAAGAGATTCTTGATACTGAAACTGACTAAATCCCGCTTGATTTTAATAACCACATTGAATCGGGAATATTCGATATCTGAATCTGTATCGATAAATCGTCGATTGCCCAAAGTGGAATCGTTAATCACCGTATCCTGGAAAAATTTAGCATCATCAACACTCCAATCGGTAATCTTATCAAACACTCTAGCTCTTTCCCAATTTTTGAGAACTTTTTCTGTAGTGGTATCTCTCATTCCCACTAAATCAACTACATAAATTAGTTTGTCCCGAGTTAGGTTGAGATGTCGAAATCTCGCTGATAGGGTCTGATTATCAAACGGATAATCGTGAAAATCAAACTTTTCATGAAAATCGCCTTTAACCCGGTATACTTTATAATTAATTCCATCCGTTACATCTGTATCTATCGGTTCCTTTAATGTCAATTTTTCTCCTGAATCTAGCCGCTCAATGCCATAATTTGTGAACTCGATTTGGTCTGCTGGAATATCGCCTTGGTACCTAAACCAAAGGTAAAAATCAACCAAATAAGATGATGTTTTTTCATCTATGTGACTAATTTCATTAATATCCATCCCGGTGTAAACGATATGGGTTTTTACCATAAAGTTATTACCAACCTTTACAATTTCACCACTATCGAGCTGTTCGTCCAGATTAGCAACAGCCCGTAAGTCCGGGATTATTTGCAGCTGGTTAAATGCTGAAATAAAATTTCTTCTATCAAAAATTCCGACAAAAACTGGTGCTACTGCATTGCCGTAATAGTCAAAATAAATATTTCTGGTTGCCCCCTTGAAGCCCGTTTCCTGGCTATTAATAGTTGCTAAGCTCTCTTTGAGCATCAAACGGTCTTTCGGTAAATCGTCCCAGGTAAGATCAGAGCGTTGAATTGCCTCAACAATGGCTTTTGCCGCATCATAATAGCAAGTCGCAACCCATCCCGGCGCTTGTTTGTACTGCTTTTCAAATTCGTTTCTGAACTGTTGACCGCTATCATCAGAAATGTCAAAAATAATCGGAGCTATGGCATAAATTCCATTGGTAAAGAAACCTGGTTCATCCATCTCCTCTGGGAAGTCTTCAAACCGTTGGCCCAAGGATATTTCGGCTAAGGAGTCACCGCCAAAAATGGGGAAATCTATCCCAGAACTCTTCATTTTTGCAATTAATCCAGCCACTTGATTGCGATTAGCTGTCATCACAATCACTCCTGGGTCTTTCCCGCTATTTTTTAAAGCCAATAAATCTTGATAAATCGTTTCTATGGCTTGGTCTATATCATCCCCTAATACCCACTTACTGACTACTTCTCCCCCTAACTTCTCAAACGTCTCTTCAACAGTCTTCCCTAAGGTCAAGCCATAAGTGCTGGGGCTGTAAACTAGGCTAATCTTGGAAGATCCCAGAATCTTTTGGATATAATTGGCAATGAAAGTACCCTGAGCACTGTTAGAAAAAATGGTCCGAAAATACCAACTGTTTGATTGGGTCACCGCATCAGCAGTAGCTGAGCCGGTCACCGCAGGAATCTTATGCTCTTGATAAACTTTGCCAGCAGCCGTAGATACCCCACTACTGTAATGACCAATCACTGCGATCGCATTTGATTGAGCAATCTTCTTCGCAACCTGCTGTGCCACATCCGGATTGCTTTGGTCATCATAAACATCGAGCTTAAACTTTTTCCCCTTAACACCGCCAGCCTTGTTAACTTGGTTAATGTAAAGTTGAGCACCGTCTACCATTGCTCTCCCTGAGCGTTGTGCTGATTCACTAGCATTGCTTAACGGAGCTGCGATCGCAATGGTTATCCTCTCTTGATGTCCCTCGAAGGTATCAATTCCTACAACTGTAGCGCAGGCAAGGAGTACGATAGATACTAATACGATGGCTTTTTTTAGCATATATCACCTGATCAGTTGAATGGTCACAGATTACAGGTTACAGGTTACAGGTTGAAAGTTACAGGTTAGAGGTTGAACGCGCACGCGTTAAACCTTACCTGGCTTCGTGACTCAGCAATCACGCCCTTGCTGCAATGGCGGCGATTAAGCCTTTCTAAAAACTAGGAATTAGAACTGTCAATAAAATCATTCAAAACAGGATAAAGGCTTGTTAACAATGACCAATGACCAATGAGTAATAGGCTGAAGTCTAGCGAATTCAACGTTTTTCCAATCAACCCTGCCTAAAAAAAACAAAACATCTCTTAGGACTTTTATCCTCAACTAGTTGGCAATTTTATCAATATTTTTTTATTTGATTATCTCTCTTTAATCTCTTATATCTATTACTTATTTTTAAGATAGCGGTTTTCATGTTTATTAGGTAGACAGGATTTTTTCCCTATGCCCTATGCCCTATGCCCTGTAATAGCGCATAGGGCAATTGCTTTAGGTAGTATCATCAGGGTGATGACGGGGACTTCCGTGCTATAAATTGGATAAACTAATAACTCATAACCATTCAGCGCTCAGCCCCTCAGCAGTCAGCTTTGGAAGGGTTAAGTTCTATTGCTCTGATCTAAATATGATTTTTTCCAGGTTTAAATACCTGTCTAATGTTCTTATTAAAGAAAAAAAATACACTAAAAAATACACTATTAAGTCTTTTCAGTAAAAATTATGAAGAATAAGTAAAAACATGGATTAATTATGAAATAAATGTTAAACATTTATTTCATAATTGTGAAGTAAAATTAAGGGATGATCTCAGCTCAAGTTGTGATCAAATGGCGCAGATCGACCTAGAGGTCTCCTGTTCGTGGAAAACTGCCTTTGAAAAACGTTTTGAAACCTTCATGAACTTATGGCTATAAAGCGGTGGATGAACCTTGCTGTAGTGGTATCAATTTAATTTTAGTTAAGAATATAATTTATATTTAATGAATAAAGTATTCTATTATACTGAAAGGTTGAGCTGATTTGTTAAGTGAAAAACATAATTATTATCTTGGCTGAAGTCAGCCTGGTCATCTTAGTTTTCGGTCTAGTCAACTGGCTGGTTGGTAGACTATTCAAGCAACTGCTAAGAGTTGCTTGGTTCCAAAAGATGAACAGCAATGCTAGAAACCTCCGCCGTAACCTCGAGGCGATGATCGTTATCTGTTGTATAGCGCTATGCCTTGTAATTGTTGGTGGCAACGGTTGGCTGATCTATCGTGGGAAAGACCTCAAGGAATACACACTCGGGTTAGTCAGCAATATTCCCAAAGGATTCTGGATAACCCTTGGCACTGGGTTAGGCAAATGCATCTGCCTTCTGATGCTAGTTGCCTTCGCCATGAAACCCTTGCAGCGTTTGCTCAACTATGGCTGTGTTCGGGCAAAGAAACTAAAACAAATCACTGCTAGTGATGAAAGCATTGAGGATTTCTTTAGTTACTTAACCAAAATCCTTACCAGTGGACTCTGGCTGCTTTCCCTAATCTGGTGTACCCAGTTTCTGAAAGTGCCAGAATCCACAACTAAGTATCTGTACGTTGTTCTGAACATCTATCTGATTATTGGAATCGGGTTGCTCATTTTGAGATCCATCGTGGTGATTATCGATAGCATAGACAACCTGACTGTTCAATACTCTAGCCCTGATAATATCCTGCGATTCTATAGCAATCTCAGGCATCTGATTCCTTTCTTTAAGCGGTGCCTAGAATATATAATCTATGTTACCATGGCCACCCTGGTGGTTGAGCAGGTAGAGATAATTGCTAACTTAGCCACCTATGGATCAAAAGCTGTCAAAATTATCGGTATCATCTTCCTGAGTCGTGGCTTGATCGTGATCGCCAATGTGTTCCTCGAAGAAGCACTGCTGAGGTACCCGAAGCTGACTGATGTGCAGCGAAAGAAGCGGTTAACCATTATTCCCGTACTAGAGAGTTTACTGAAGTACTTGATTTACTTCGGTTCGGGTATATTGATCCTCGATACCATAGAAATTGATGCCACCCCAATCCTAGCGGGTGCTGGCATTGTGGGGCTAGCAGTTGGTCTGGGGGCGCAGAATCTAATTAACGATATGGTTAGTGGATTCTTTATCCTGTTTGAAAACTACTACCTGGTAGGTGACTATATCCAGACAGGGGAAGCCGAGGGGATTGTGGAGGCGATTGAACTGAGAACTACCCGTATTAGACACTTCAATGGTCAAATGTATATTATTCGGAACGGGGATATTGGCTCAATTACCAACTACTCCAAAGACTATATCTATGCTGTAGTGGAAGTTGGCATAGAATATGATGCTGACCTCGATCAGGTGTACAGGGTGATCGAAAAGGTGGGACACCAGTTACAACAGAAGTATTCGGAGGTACTTGAACCGACCAAAGTAGATGGAATCGAGGACTTTGGGGATTTTGATTTGTCCATACGAACCATTACCAAAGTTAAACCAGGAAAGCACCACCTGATTAAGCGAGTGATTCGTAAAATGATCAAGGATGTCTTTGAGCAGGAGGGAATTGAATTAAATGCTCAGGATCCGGTGTTTATTTTGAAACAATAGGCTTGAAACAAGCAAAGCCCGTGGCGATAGCGCTACGCGCACGCTGCGCGAACGATGTGAGATCGCAGCAGTTAATCGAGCGGTTAAAACTCCCACAGTTTCAGGGGTGTTGCACTTTTACAGAGATGATTTGTGGTGGTATCGAAGAGATACAACAGCGGGAAGAGGGGTAAGTAAGCTGTCAGGCATCTACATCAAGCATATATCCGTCGCATCTACATCTCATTGATTTATAAATTGAATCGGCAAGGGCATGTTAAATAGGGGACAGCTTAGTAGGGTGCTTTATTAACTCACCTTACTCAAGGGAGTTCCTGGATCAGTCCTGATCAGTTGGAGTTCTCAGTAAATCCTATTTGATTTGCCAGATTTCTCAGGCTCTATCCATTGTACCAACTGTCATGCCCCCTAGTTTAAGGACTTTTGTCAATCAACTAGGGGGCTATCACCATTAGTATCAGGGCTGAAGTAAATAAGCTATATATAGCTTGTAGCAGTTCAAGCGTTCGCTCAAAGCGGGACGCGCGTCCATCGTATTCTGTTTCCTTTGAGTGTACCCTAAGCCGTGGCGCGTTTAAATTTTAGAATTTTGAAGCTAAAACCCAAGGCTCGGCTTAGATCGCTTTTCACGCACTAGATGCTCAAGAGCAAACCTAATCTCAAACCCCTTTGAGCTTTTAACTAACTTTTAACTAACTATGGTCAATATTGCCCTGTTTGGTACCAGTGCAGATCCCCCAACTTGTGCTCATCAAGCCATTCTCCAGTGGTTATCCTATCACTATGACCACGTGGTGGTTTGGGCCTCAGATAATCCATTCAAGTCTCATAAGACCACTCTCGAACAACGTTTCCACATGCTGACGTTACTGATTGAGGAGATTGACCCGTATCAAAATTCGATCCGTGTCAGCCCCGACTTGAGTAGCCCAAGAACCTTGGAAACCATAGCATTAGCTAAACAGCGCTGGGGATTACAGACAAACTTGACTCTAGTGATTGGTACTGATTTAGTCCGTCAGATGCCCCGTTGGTATCAAATTGAACAATTGTTAAAACAAGTACAGTTGCTGGTGATACCTCGTTCAGGATATGGAGTAGATCAGGATAGTTTAGAAAAGTTGAAGCATCTAGGAGCACAATTAGCGATCGCTAATATTACGGTACCATCAGTTTCCTCTACAGCGTATCGTGAGAATGGTGATACAACAGCACTGACTCCTCTGGTTAAGGACTATATCCATCAAGAGCAGTTGTACCAATGACCCAAAGCAGCAATATAAAGGTCAAACTACCAGCTCTAGCCAACGTCCAGGTCGGGACTCGTCATGTGATTTTTTCCGTCGATACCCAACAAAGCCGCCTTTTGGTACTCCAAGAGGAAGCCTTCCTTGGTAAATGGAGTTTACCAGGGACCTTTGTGTGGCAAGGAAAATCATTAGACCATGCTGCCGATTGGATTTGGGCAGAGAAAATTCGAGTTAACAACTTGTACCTACAGCAACTGTACACTTTCGGAAAACTAGGTCGTTATCCACCAAAATTGGTTAGAGTCGAGGTTTCCTATAACCATCACTACGCCATGGGTTACCTATCCGTCAGTTACTTTGCTCTAGTGCGACTAAAAGAAACTAAATTCAACACAGATCATGTCAGTGGTATTGCCTGGTATTCCATCGAGCATGTGCCGCAGCTCGCCTTTGACCATAATCAAATTTCGGACTATGGTTATCGGCATTTGCGCAATAAATTGGCAAACAATCCTGTCTCCTTTGAGGTGTTCCGAGATCTATTTACCCTAAATAATATCTATAGTATTTATCAACTGTACACTACATTTTTTTGGAAAAATATCTCGGATTATTATAATTTTAGCCGTCGTCTTTTAAAGCTATTATTCCTGGGTGACACTAGTTGATAATTGTCTCAGGGAGCAGGTGCTCCCTGAAAATTTTACCGTTTTGATGCTGATGCATATGCTCGTTTAAAGGATAAACCGTTGGTATTTATGTAGCAATGAAAAAACATCTGTAATTGTGGTTCAGAAAATCCTATTCATTGAGGATGACGATTTCAATCGAGAAGTTATCACTGAATACCTTCAGTTGCAAGGGTATGACGTTTGCGCTTTACCCCATGGGTTAACCATTAAACGAGACCTCGCCGACTTTCAACCTGACTTGATTCTGCTGGATCTCAAATTACCAGAAGTTGATGGCTTTACCTTGATCGAAAAACTCAAGAAATCCCAATGGGCAACAATCCCTATAGTTATCCTTTCTGCCTACTCCTTCCCAGCAGACAAAAAGCGAGCTCTAAGACTAGGGGCTCGTCGTTATCTAGTCAAACCAGCGCTTCTCAGAGAAATAGAACAAGCCATAGAGGAAGAAATAACCAATTGATATCCAGTCAGCTTTTTTTGTCATTTGTATTCAGAGCCACAAGGTTGAGCCGCCTGCCAAACACTCTTGTGGTATACAATACCGATTGTACCAGATATCATAGGAGTTTGAAGTCTTAGGCAGGACTTACGCAAAACTAGGTCACAAACTCGTTTAAGTAGTAGTATTCGTTAAGAACACACCCTACCAATAGGGTTGTTCCGTAAGTTTTATTAGGGAAATCATTGACATTAATTTGAGCATCAGTCATGGAATTAGTTTTTTTGATTCTGCTGTAGGATAAATTCCTCAACGATTTCGCTCAGGTTCTCTATAGACCGTCCCATCTTAGCAATTTTTGCTTCTGTCTGAGACAGTCCGAGAACTGCATTTTGAAGTTGGTTGGCTAGACTTTGAATCTCTTCTCGATAACGGTTTTCGAGTTCTTCTACGTTCATGATTTATTTCTGATTACTTAATCTACACTATCAAGGATTAGGTTTGCGTTAGGGTTTACGTTCAAGTTTGCGTTTATGTTTACTTTCGGTAAAAACTTATAACTAATTTATACATACCTCTCATAAATAACAATATATTAATAACAATTAAATTCTCGTAATCAGACCCATAGCTGATTATAAAAATTAAAAATTGTTAAACTTTATTTGTGCCCATAAATTTATCAAATCTATCAGCCGCAAGCTTTGGAGTTGATTTACTAACTTATGCAAACACTAAAACTAGTCAATCAATACAAAAAATACTAATCAGGATACCGTTAATTTTTATAGGTTATTTTTTTAAAACAAAGACGATATAAACTGTATATTTTAGCCTTTAATTACTAACCAAACCCAGATTACTAAAGATTGTGTGAAGTAGATGGCATAAACTATAAAAAACAAGGAAAAATGATGAAGATTGCGATCGCTCAACTCAACCCCACCATTGGTGATATTACAGGTAACGCTCAACAGATTCTTGAAGTAGCCCACACTGCTGCGAGTCAGGATGTGCGTCTGTTGCTGACACCAGAATTATCCTTGTGTGGCTATCCACCACGAGATTTGCTGCTCAATCCCAAGTTTCGAGAATCGATGACTACACAAGTGCAACAACTAGCTCAGCAGCTACCATTGTCTCTAGCTGTTTTGGTGGGGACAGTAACGCCGAATACCAAAGCAGAGCTTGCTGGTGGCAAACCTTTATATAACAGCATTGCTCTACTAGAGGGGGGAAAAGTACGGCAGATTTTTCACAAGCGACTCTTGCCCACCTATGATGTTTTCGATGAAAACCGCTACTTTGAACCAGGACGGGAGAGTAATTCCTTCACCATTGATGACCAGCCATCAGCAATCCCAACGGAGAATGCTCACTCCCCAATTAAAATCGGTGTTACCATTTGCGAAGACTTGTGGAACGATGAAGAGTTTTGGGGCAAACGCAGCTATCAAGTCAATCCGATCACAGACTTAGTTCAAGAGGGTGTAAACCTAGTGGTCAACTTGTCCGCCTCACCCTATAGCGCAGGTAAACAGAAAACTCGGGAAGCAATGTTGCGCCATAGCGCTAGCCGTTACCATACACCTATCCTCTACGCCAATCAGCTAGGAGGCAATGATGACCTGATATTTGATGGGTGTAGTGTAGCATTTAATCAGGCTGGTGAGATGGTCTGTCGTGCCCGTGCCTTTGAAACAGACTTAGTCATTGTGGAATATGACCGAGAAACACAGGATCTGGTTACCCCACCAGAAACAACTATACAGTCTCCAGCATCGGCAGCAATAGCACCAGCCCCAGCCAGCCTAGACGAAGAAATTTGGTCAGCCTTAGTTCTAGGAGTCCGGGATTACACCCGTAAGTGTGGTTTTAAAAAAGTAGTAATTGGTTTGAGTGGTGGGATTGATTCTGCTCTTGTGGCTGCTGTTGCCACCGCCGCCTTAGGACCAGACAATGTCTTGGGGATTCTGATGCCTTCTCCCTACAGTTCTGAGCACTCCGTCAAAGATGCTCTCTCTTTAGCACAAAACCTAGGTATTAAGACTCACACCCTAGCCATTGGTTCCTTGATGGAGGGGTTTGACCAAACCTTAGCCTCCTTATTTGCCGGAACAGAGTTTGGTGTGGCTGAAGAGAATATTCAATCCCGAATTCGGGGCAGCTTACTGATGGCGATCGCTAATAAATTTGGTTATCTCCTGCTTTCCACTGGCAACAAGTCAGAGATGGCAGTGGGTTACTGTACCCTATATGGTGATATGAATGGTGGATTAGCTGTAATTGCCGATGTTCCCAAAACCCGTGTCTATTCTCTATGTTGGTGGCTAAATTCTAGGGCAGAGGAGTCCCAGGTTAATCAGAAGTTGCAGGTTAGTACGCTCAATGTTGAACCTTCAGACTCCTCTTCTAAGCTTCAAGCTAATCAGCTTCAACCTGGTAACCTAACCGACTCGAACGCCACAGGCGAACAACCTTTAAGGGAAACAGAAATTATTCCTGCTAATATTCTAATCAAGCCCCCCAGCGCTGAATTAAAACCTGGTCAAGTAGACCAAGATTCCTTGCCGTCTTACGATATCCTAGATGATATTCTCGAGCGACTGATCCACCAGCACCAAGCCCCGGAACAAATTATTGATGCAGGTCATCAACCCGAAGTGGTTAACAAAATCCTCCGACTAGTCGCTCGTGTTGAATTTAAGCGCCGACAAGCCCCGCCAGGCTTAAAGGTTACTGACCGCGCCTTTGGTACTGGCTGGCGGATGCCAATTGCTAGTCGTTGGCTATAGCATTAATCTATTAATGATTAGTCATTAATCATTAGTCATTAGTTATTAGTCTTTGGTTTTTGGTCTTTGCGAATTAGTTATTGCTAAAGACCAGAAAACTTCTTGTTGACCACAACGGACGAATAACTGGACTAATAACTAATGACTATCTAACCAGGGAAGTCTTGTTCAATAAATCCATACTAATATAGCAGTTTCGTCATCCAGTAAGTGGAACGGTAAAAATAAATGTCATAGTCTGGTTGTTGAATTTTCACAGTCTATAGGGTTTTCATTTGAGATGTGAAACTAGGATTGATTTAAAAAGGCTACAGGAATCACCCCTAACCCCGCTTAATAAAGGTGGTAGGCAACAGTAGGAAAGAGAACCGAGGATTTTTTGGTGTTATGACAAATCAGAATTGGGTTTCATGATTTATTTGGAAATACTATATGACGTTTACTGTAAGCAGTGAACCGTCAAGAATAAACAAAAAACTTGGTCAATTTGAGCATTACGGTATGCTTTCAGGGATCAGCTCCGAAGGTGTAAGCTAAACCATCGACTAAAACTTAGGTATTTGGGTCTGGATGCGAGTACATGATGGGAGTACATAAGTATTGGGGCGAGAATTTTCTTTCTTAAAGGTTGGTTGATTCAAGATTGCTTGTAGCTAAGGGCTGATTAGGAATGACTGAATTCTGAACGCGCACGCGTGCGCGAATGCGCATATGCTCAATGCTGACATCGTATTAATTTGCTTATTAATTTACTGGTGCAGTTGGTTAAAATTATTGTGAAAGGGTAAGAGGGAGGGGGAAAACTAAAAATTTTCCTCTATCTTTACTAGTTAAATTTAAATTTTTCGCCATTTTGGAATGAATTTGTTTGATAACAATCGCTATAATTTCACCACTTCTTACTGCTAGATTGTTTAAATTTGTGCTACACTCTTACCCAATGTATTTGAACCTAGACGCAGCAATTAATAGGGATCCTCTGATTGTATCTCCGGAAACTCTAGTAACAGAGGCAATTGCCCGCATGATCAAGTTGGACTCTAGTTACGTACTTATCCAGTCCCAACTGTCATTAGTAGGCATTTTTACTGAGCGAGATTTGCTGAAGGTCATAGTCGAAGGGATTGGGCTTTCTGGACTAGCGATCACTGACGTGATGACCACAGAGTTAATTACACTACCAGCCACTGAAGTCGAGAATGTGGAGAATATAGTCAAGCTACTGTCTCGATTGCGGCAACATCGGATTCGCCATCTACCAGTTGTAGAGGAATGTGGACGACCGACAGGTATCATTACACAAAATAGTTTGCTGCAAGTGCTAGAACCAACAACAATGTTGGCTACGAATGAACAGCTGCAAAACGGAGTTAATCAGCCCACTGCTCAACTAGAAGCCACAAATCAGGAACTAGAAGCATTTGCCTATTCAGTATCCCACGAGTTAAGCGCTCCACTACGAAGGATTAAGAGTTTTATTAAGGTTCTATCAAAGGACTATCATCACCAGTTGGATCTCAAAGCACAACACTATCTCCAACGTATATCTGCTAACAGTCAGCATATGTGGAAACTCATTGACGATTTGCTAGAGCTTTCGAGAGTTAGCGGTGACCCGATGCACTACCAGCAGGTTGATTTGAGCAAGATGGTTGCCGAAATTAGGTTAGAACTTACACAAACCCAACCTGAACGGAGCTTGGAATGGGTCATTGCCAAAGGAATTCAGGCCTATGGAGATAGTAGGTTGCTCCGGATTGTTTTACAGAATCTACTCCACAACGCCTGGAAATACACATCCCATCATCCCCAAACCAGGATTGAATTTGGAGTTTGCCCATTGTCCGCTCTTGAGACAGAGGGGCAAGAGCAAAGCAGTGATCAAGCGATCGCCTATTTTGTCCGGGATGATGGAGCTGGCTTTGATATCGCTGACGCTGACAGATTATTTATCCCTTTTGTACGCTTGCACACCGAAGCCGAGTTTCCTGGCAATGGCATTGGACTGGCTACTGTAAAGCGTATTATTCACCTACATGGTGGCAAAGTCTGGGCTAAAAGTGCAATTGAACAAGGAGCAACGTTTTATTTTACCCTTCCGCCCTTCACAAATTATTCGCTATAATAACTCTATTGCTTTGTCTCCTCTACACCTGAAAACTATTGCAATCACTACTGAACTAATGATTAGCAATAGTTAGATTACAATTGATGATATGTATGCAAACATAAAAATGGCAAAATGGCAGCTATGTATTTCATTTTTATGATAATACAAGCTTTAAGATGGCTAAGGTAATTATGGCGCTTAGGCAATTTAACCTGTTAGGAATTAAATTTATAGAAATAGCAGCTTGTTTACCCCCATGCTTGGTGCGGAGCGTGAAAACAAGTTAGGGGATGGACACCCCTGGTCTACTTTGTTTGTGATTAGGAGGTGATATAACTAGTGCAATACGAGACAAAGAAAATAGTATTATCTGGACTATTGTCTGGGAAAATACCAGATGAAACTAATGACATCCTTGTTTTCTGGTGTGAACAAGCCAATAACCTTTAGAAGCAGGCTTGGTAGGCAGTAAGACAGACTTTTAAACGAAAATTGTCAGTATTACACTTACTTTGATGCTTATGATATGTAGCGATTTGGTCGAAAATACAAGAGTATTAAGGTTACCTATGGTCAAGGTTGCAAAGATTTTAAGGATAATCCCCACTACAAAGCACGCTTGTGTTTAGGAAGGTCAACAGACAGGTACTAAAGTCGGTAGTTAAAGCCTGCTTTTCTTATAAGCAATTAGAATACCCTGTGCTTCACTCTGAGGATAGTTCAATATAACCAACTCTCCTCAGAGTCAGGAGCTTCGAGTCATAATAATTGATTTTCCAGGAATTTTTAATAGAAATTTGCTTGGGAATTCACTAATCGTTATTGATCCTCTCACTAACCTTGCTAAATTATTGTCCTAATTTATGAATTATGTATCCTGTATCCTCATCACAATCAGTAAGCTTATGATACAAAAATGAGGGGAATAAATCCATTAATTAATGTATACATTAGGAGAGGATTAATCTCCTAAGACACAATCTTTATAATCAACTAGGAACTTATTGATCAATATATAGGATAAATCTATGAATAAACCACTGAGAGTTTTGATTGTTGAAGACTCAGAAGATGATGCTGAGTTACTGGTGGTTGAACTAGAAAATGGTGGCTATGAAGCAATTTATGAAAGAGTGGAAGCACCAGGAGCAATGAACGAAGCCCTAGATAATAAAGGGTGGGATATTGTGATTGCCGATTACTTCATGCCTAAGTTTAGCGCCATTAGTGCCTTACTCCTGTTACAAAAAAAAGGGTTAGACTTACCGTTTATTATCGTCTCCGGCTCGATAAAAGAAAATATGGCAATCGCTGCTATGAAAGCGGGAGCCCATGACTATTTACTTAAACACCAGTTAGCAAGATTAGTTCCGGCGGTGGAGCGGGAGTTAAGAGAAGCAAAGGTGCGCAAAAATTACCGGAAGGCAATCAAGAGGTTACAAGACCTGACGTTTTATGACGAATTAACCGGTTTGCCTAATCGGACATTGTTTTTATACTACCTGCGCCAATGGTTTAAGCCAGTACAACCAACTCACAATCGCAAATGTCTACCGATGGCATACCCGATTCTACCAACTCTTTGCTGGGATGAACCAATTCTTGGAAACACTCAGAAGGATAATGTATTTGCTGTCCTATGTCTGACTCTCAGTCGCTACCGAATTATACAATACAGTCTAGGTGATGTACTCAGTGAACAACTCCTAGTTGCTACTGCTCAACGCTTACAGGAATGCATCGGTGATCAGGATATAGTGGCACGGATGGGAGAGAATAAATTTGCGATTTTGCTCTCGAATATCCAAGACTTACATCAAGTGGAAAAGAACGCTGAGCTTATCCATAAGGAGATTTCCATCCCATGGGAACTCAATGGGCGAGTCGTGTCTTCTAATTGCTACATTGGTATTGTCCTGAGTACCATGGGTTATGAACAACCGAAAGATTTGCTGCGAGCGGCAGATACAGCTATGTATTATGCCAAATTAGAAGGTATTGGCTCCTCAGAAGTTTTTCATCCTAGTATGCAAGAGAGAGCTATTGAGCGACTAGAGTTAGAAACTGATTTACAACAGGCAATTAAATACGAAACATTGCATCTTAATTATCAACCTATTGTGTCCCTGACAACGGGTAAAACTATTGGTTTTGAAGCCTTGGCGAGGTGGCAGCACCGCACTCGCATCAAGATTAGTCCTAGTGAGTTTATTCCGGTAGCAGAAGAAACAGGACTAATTATCCCTCTTGGTGAATGGATTTTACGGGAAGCTTGCAAACAGTTAAGCCTTTGGCAAGATCAGTTTCCTGATTATTCTTCTTTGAGTATCAGTGTGAATCTGTCTGGTATTCAACTCAACCAACCTCAGCTGATTGACCAGATTGACCAAATCTGCACCACGTTAGAATTGAGTGGGGCGAGCTTGAAGCTGGAAATTACTGAGAGTGTGTTGGTGGATAATGCCTCAGTTGCTACCACTATCTTGCAAAAACTAAAAGATAGAAATATACAGTTGTGTATCGATGATTTTGGCACCGGATACTCATCCTTTTCTTATCTGAATGATTTGCCGATCGATATCCTGAAGATTGATCGTTCTTTTATTCATAAAGGCTTTAAAATTGCCAAAAATTTGGATATGGTAGAAGCGATTATAAATTTAGCTAAAAAGCGTAAAATTCAGGTAATTGCTGAGGGAATAGAAACCCAAGAGCAAAAGGATATTTTGCAAGATTTAGGATGTGACTATGGACAAGGATTCTTATTTGATGAAGCCTTGACTGCAGACACGGTGACCAATTTGATGTTAACCAAGCCAGATAGGTTTTGGTGATCGCTATAGTAGGAATTAAGACAAGCTTGCATGGTATCCCCCCTTATCTCTGGGAAGATCAGGGGGCAAGCTTGCATGTAAAAGAGGGCAAACATGAAACCTGACTTGGAAAACAGATCCTACACTGCAACAGCTGAGCATAAACTAGGTGATTCAGTCTTGAGCACTTCCTACCACTCAAGACAATGCACTCAAGACAATGGACTGAGCACTCAAAATTCAGCACTGAGTTTGCTCAAACGTTTACTAATTGCCACAACGGTGCTGTTGGCTGTTGTCCCTACGACTACTAGTTGCAGTCTACTGGAACGCCAGCCTGGGTCAAACTCTACCTTGGTCTACAAAGGACCAGCTAGGCAGGAGGTAAAAGCTGGTTCATTGATACCAGGGACTGATATTCGGTACATCACTAGGACAGGGGATAAAACTGCTGAAGTGTTGATTAATGGACAGCGGGCATTTAAGCGCAGTGGTGACTCTCTAGACTGGAGTGGAAGCCCCCTGAGGGGAGTTGAAATGCGTCTCAACCAACGGGTATTAGTTTACAGTGAGGAACGCCTACAGGCTGGTGGTACTGTTCGTCTAACGGTAGATGGAGTATCTTCTAAACCGGGTTTAGTACCGCAGGTAGCGGACAAAACAAACCCCAGTATAGTGGTTTACAAGGTTCCAGTGTTATACCAAGTCAAGCAGGGACAAAGAATTCCTGGCACCACTTTGAGTTATACCGGCAAAACTGAAAAAGGTGCCCAATTAGGTGGATTACCAGCCGGAGAGTCTCCGTACCGCCAAGGGGGTGACTCGATTAGTTGGCGAGGGCAATTACGCCCCAGAGTTTATCTCGATTTAGTAGTGCGTACTGCCTTCTATAACGAAGACCGTCTGAATGTGACTGGCTTAGCAACAGTTATCCTAGCAATCGGTGGTTGACGGTGGTTCGCCCTTGGCGTCCCTTTTTGGAGTTTGGATGTTACAGTTGACACTTGAGATTGCTACTTGAATGGCGGGAAGACCCTACATTGGTCGATGGACAAATCTAATGCGATCGCAACTGAAAATCAGCATGCCCTGAAAAAACTGGCATCGGCAGTAGAAGCCTCTCAGGGACAGTTCAAGCTGATTTTAGCCCGCTGTAATTATATCAGGGTGCGTTTCCGTTTAGTAGCGCAATTACCAACACTCTGCTCGGTTGACATTAATACCCTAACCCTTAAGCCATCGGACAACGTGCTGTATGACACCATTCGGTCAATAGTGGCAGAAGAACGCCCTAGTGCTTTGATGGTGTTGGACTTAGAATCGGTGCAGAATCTAGCACAGATGCTGAGTGTTACTAATCAAGTGCTCGAAGAGTTTGATAAAAATCTTCCTTTCCCCTTAGTGTTATGGATTACAGATGACGTTCACCAGCAACTAACCCAGTTTGCTCCAGATTTCGAGAGTTTGGGGACACCGATAGAATTTGCGAGCGCAACAGAAACCTTAATTACTGAACTCCAAGAGACTAGCGATGCTATCTTTGACTATATTTTAAAACATAGCACTGTAGCATACTTTGTCCCTACTGATATAGGTGTGCTACGTCACCGGGAAATTGATGCTGCTCTGAAGGATTTACAGCATCGGGGTGAAACCCTTGAACCTGCTCTCAAAGCTAGTATAGAATTCCTTCGCGCTCAACAGGCTTATGCTAACTATCAGTTGGGTAGTGCAGTAACTCACTATGAGCAAAGTTTGGCATTTTGGCAACCAGCAGTAAGAGAGACTGAGAGATCTCGAGATGGGGAGAATGACAACAATGTTTGTTCATCTAATTTAGATAACTTAGACGATCTAGATAACTTAGCCGATCTAAATAACTTAGAAGAGTTAGATAATTTAGAAGAGTTAGATAATTTAGACAATCTAAATAGCTTAGAATATCTAGATAACTTAGACGATCTAGATAATTTAGAAAACGGCAATGATACTACGGGAAATGAGATTACCGTTTCTGATCAGCAATTCCTGGAGCGTCAGGGAATTGTCCTGTTTTACATTGGGTTGTGTTATTTCCAGCAAGGGGAAAAGTCTCGGGAACCAGAAAACTGTCTCTATTGGAAAGATGCTAGAGGATTATTCCAGCAATGTCTTGATCGGTTTGAGCAGTTGAATCGTCATGATTTAGTCACGAAGTTTATCAATCAACTAGGTGAGGTGATGCAACGCCAACAGGATTGGGATGATTTGTATCACTTGGCTCACAATGCCCTAGGGTTACAGCAACGCCAAATCCTATTAGGGGCTAAAGGTCTGGCACCACTAAAAGCCCAAGCTTACGGATTTTTAGCAGAAGTCGCTCTTAACCAATCTCGTTGGCAAGAGGCTAAGCAAAATGCTCAGAAAGCATTAAACACTATAGGGACAGTTTCCTATGGTGTTGCCCAAGAGGGCACAGAGGAAACACAGGGCACACAGGGCACACAGGGCACAAAACCATCTCTTAACTCAGGAGTCAGCATTCAGGACAATGCACTCGGGACCATGCACTCACTTCAAACGAGTCTGTATCTACTACTGTTAGCTCAATCTGAGCAACGGCTTGGTCACCCTGAAGCTGCACTTCAATACCTAGAACAGGCAAGGGTTATTGCACCTGAGGATAATCCTCGGTTTTACAGTCGGATTTTGCAGGCTTTGCGTTCCCTTTATTTCCAGCAGGGGGAGTATCTCACAGCGTTCCAACTTAAGCAATATCAACAATCCCTAGGGCAACAGTATGGTTGGGGAGGGTTTATTGGTGCTGGTGGATTACAGCCACGACAACAGAGAAAGTTGGTGGGGTTGCCAACAAATTTAATCGGTGCGCAACGCCTTGCACCCCTGGAGGAGGAAAATCGAGAAACTATAGCGATAGAAATAGCGCAGTCTGGGCGACAGCAGGATGTCAATCGATTGATTGAACAAATTGGAAGCAATGATTACAGGCTAATGGTGATTCATGGGGAATCCGGGGTGGGCAAGAGTTCTCTGGTTAATGGGGGATTAGTACCAGGGTTGAAACAGACTGTAATTGCTACAGAAAATGTGTTGCCTGTAGTGATGGCAGTCTATAGCAATTGGGTAGACGAATTGGGACGGTTATTGGCAGAGGGATTAAACGGAAGAAATTTAGAGACATTCCATGGAACATCCCTACAAAGCCCAGATAGTATTATACAGCAATTGCGGCAAAATGAACAGCACAATTTGCGGACAGTACTGATTTTTGACCAGTTTGAAGACTTTTTCGTTGTTTACCTGGATAAAGCTGAGCGACGGCAATTTTTTGAATTCCTAGGAGAATGTCTTACTACTCCCTCAGTAAAGGTGATTCTGTCGATGCGGGAGGATTATCTCCATTATTTACTGGAATGCGAACGCGCACCATGGTCGGGTAGCGCTAATCCCATGGCCAGTATGGAAATTATTGGCAATGACATATTGAGTAAGCATGTGCGCTATCCTCTAGGTAATTTTTCCAGAGATGATGCTAAGTCGGTGATTGAGCAAGTAAGTAAACAATCCCATTTATATCTGGAACCAGCTTTGATTGAAGAATTGGTACAAGATTTAGCTGGGGAGTTCTCGGAAGTACGTCCCCTTGAATTGCAGATAGTAGGAGCGCAATTGCAGGCGGAAAGTATTACTACCTTGGAACACTATTGGGAAGGGGGTTCTAAGCAAGGATTGATGGCGCGGTATTTGACTCAAGTAGTGGAGGATTGTGGACCAGAAAATCAGCAGGTGGCGGAACTGGTGCTATATTTACTAACAGATGAAAAATGCAATCGTCCCCTGAAGACTAAAGCTGAGTTAGCTAATCATTTAGGAACAGAAGCTGAGCAATTAGACTTGGTGTTAAGGATTTTAGTAGAGTCGGGCTTAGTAATTAAGGTACCGGATATTTTTGATTATCGCTATCAATTGGGGCATGATAATCTTGTTTCTTATCTACGACAGCGAGCACTGAAGTTAGATGAGTTAATTACAAAACTAAAACAAGCTCAGGCTAAGCAGGTATTGGAAAATACTAAGCAAAAAGCAACCCCTCAGATTAGGATTGGGTCAGCAGTATTGAGCATTACATGGATTAAGTAAAGGGTGCATCTCATTCGCAACCCTTGATGCCTCTGGACAAATATCCTCGGGTTTATGGGCCAGAAGCCTAAATTCCCGACTGTACCAGTTAAAATCAGGAGTAAGGTGGAAAACTACTATCTTAGACTAAATCTTGAGAGTGACCAATGCCCTCACTTAGACGTTTGGAGAAAAAACAAGAAGATTTGGAAGAAACCTATGAAAAGTTACGCAAAAGGTTGAAGAGGCTCAGGAACAGCTATGCTATTGAAACTGATACAGCAGAGAAGTTTAAGCTAGAGGAAGACATTGAAGAATATGAAGAAAAGCTTGAAGAAATAGAAGAAGAACTTGATGAAATAGATGAAAAAATCAACAACTATCAGAGAGGTAATCATTCTCAGGCTATAAAGAAACCTCAAAACGTTGATACCTTACATAAAGTTTTGCTCAAGTTGGGGTATTGGCAGCAACAACAGCTATTTGAAAAAATTGTCAGAACCCATCAAGAATCTCATGGTGCATTTCTCATTCATGGTAATTATCATAACTATGGTCAAGGATGGTTAGCGAATCGATTAGCATTTAAGGTTGCCCAAGACTTGGTATATAAAAAGATAGTTATTGATTTACACAGAAGATCATTAAGGACTGATATGTCCAGTATTTGGGAAGAATTTGCTGGTAGAATTAGTTTAGCAGAAGAAAGCTCTCCTGGTGAGATTGTGACTGGAATTTTAAAGTTATGGCAATCCCAGCATGTTTTGATTTGTTTTAACAATGTCGATGAATCTATTGAAGAAAATTTGAGAGATTTAATTGATAATTTATGGACTCTTCTAGTTCAAAAGATATCCCAACATCAACCAAGTAAATTTAAATTGTTAATCTTTTTTCTAGATTATCAAGGATTGGTCAGGTCATGGAATATTGGTTTTGTCACTGATTACCAACCTGATTTTAAAACTAGACTTCCCTTTGAATTGCCAGAGATTATTCCCTTTGGTCGCGAAACCATTAGAACTTGGCTCGATCACCAAGAAGACTATTTACCAGAGACTCTTTCCCTTGATAAAGAGCAAACTGTTAAAATACTGTTGGCAAAGAAAGGCATTCCAGAGCCTACGTTTCGTAAAATTTGTGAGCTGTGCGGGTGTAATTGGTATGACCAGGAGGAAAAATGGTTTCGCCTGTAAATAAAAATTATCCTAAATACACCGGTCGAGTTCAACCCAAAAAGTCTGGAGAAACCTATCAGGGCAAACTCATTTATCCCTATCTGCCTAGCAAAGAATTAATAGACGCAGTGAATTTAGCGATTTACTTAAAGCGTCCACTACTGCTAAGGGGTGAGCCTGGATGTGGTAAGACCAAATTAGCGATCGCAGTAGCCTATGAGTTAGGACTGCCTTTCGAGGCTTGGTATATCAAATCCACTAGCCGAGCCAAAGATGGACTCTATACCTATGATACCGTGGGCAGGTTGCGGGATGCTCAATTGGCGGCGTCTGGTTCCTTGACACAGGCAGAAAAGCAACGATTTGATCACCCAACCTCCTATGTGCGTCTGGGACCATTGGGACGAGCCTTTAATAATGACCAACGTACGGTGGTCTTGATTGATGAAATTGATAAAGCTGATATTGATTTCCCCAATGACTTGCTTCTAGAACTTGAGGAACAAATTATTAAAGTTGAAGAGGTTAGAGTCGCTGATCAAGAAATGGAAATCAGTGCTAAAGCGGCACCGATTATCTTTATAACCAGTAATGATGAGAAAGATTTACCGGATGCTTTCCTACGCCGGTGTTTATTCCACTACGTTAAATTTCCTAAACTCGAGCAGATTGTGGATATTGTCAAGGCTAGATTTCCCGATATTGCTGATGACCTGACCAAAAAATCCGTTTCCCGATTTTTAGAATTGCGTGAATTAATGGCAGAGGAAACTGGAGGATCTGGTAAAAAAGTAAGTACCAGTGAGTTATTGGATTGGATTCAAGCCCTAAAGCAAGATACTCTGGAAGAGGCATTACGAAAATTATCCCAAAAACCGCTTCCCTATTTAGAAGTATTGCTAAAGAGTTGGGAAGCACATATTAGTTATCTCAGGCTAAGTGAGGATACCGAATGAATGAGCCAGCACTGCTAGAGTTATTCAATCGTCTCCGAGAAGCAGGGCTACCCTTAGGGTTAGAGGAATATCACCTGTTGCTCCAAGCAGTGGATGGTGGTTTCGGTAAGGATGACCGCAATGCCTTAGCTCAACTGTGTTCCACCCTTTGGGTTAAATCTGAACAGGAGCAACTTATATTCGAAGAGTATTTTGACCAGTTAATTCCTGAAGATAATCGACAACAGATTTTACCAAGCACTACGGAAGCAAGTCGTTATCAAGAAAGGATTGTAGATAACTCACGACTCAATAATGCCAATACCAAACAGGGGAAACTTGTTCGATGGATTCGATACATTATTTTGGGAGTTCTTTTTGCCCTAGTAACAGCTATCGGTATTCCTTTACTACGGCCAGAACCACTACCAGAAGCTCCTGGAGTCTTAAGTTTTTTTCATCTTTTTGCCTTTGCTGGATCCCTTGGTAATATACAAGAGAATGACAAAAATCCCACAATTATGATTGCCCGCACTGGTGGCAGTAGAGGTGAAGTCAGTGCATCAATTATTATTGATGAAACCAATGATTCTTATCTAGAAGAATCATTTAATTATTGGAAATCATTGATAGATGAAACAGACGATGATTGGATAAACTTAATAGCATCATTGAAGGATTTTAAAGAAACTTCTATCACTGTAATATTTCCTGATGGTCAATCGGGAGTTCAGAAAGTTACTATTCCCATTTATGATGACAAATTATTTGAGGGCGAGGAGAAAATTCGTTTCCAATTAACCAACCCTCAAGGGCAAGTAAAAATCAGTCAACAAGATACTGCTACGTTGACTATTAATGATTCAGAAGATCATGAATTCTTTACTTTATTTGATTCTTTAGTAGAATCTTTATTAGAACGGTTTGGTGCTTGGTTTAACCTTGGTCTGATTATAATTGTAGGCTTGTTGACCCTACTGATTATTGTGAAAATTATCAGTATTTACCAAAGAATTAGTGCTTCTGATGAAGAACATACTGAAGATATAACAAATCTACCCATAGCAAAACTCTCCCCTAAAGTTATTCAAACCCTACTAGACGAAATACAAATTGCCAAAGCAATCCAACAGCCTGACAGTGAACTGGGAGAGACTTTCTTGATTATCAATCAAGATCTTCCGGTTACCTATCGACAAATGAAGCAGGGGTGGCGCTATCTGCGACATTTGATGGGAGAGGGGGTACCAACGGAACTAGACCTGGGAGCAACCATAGATCAAATTGGACAACAGGGTTTTCTACTGAATCCGGTAGTAAAACCTCGTCGCATCAATAAGATAGAGCTTTTATTGCTGATTGATCAAGATGGCTCGATGGTGCCTTTTCATCACTTTTCACAAGCATTGGTCGATACAGCCTCAAGAGGTGGACGTTTTAATCAGGTCAGGGTTTATTATTTCCATAACTGTCCCAGTGACTATCTTTACCACGATCCATACCACCTAGAAGCTGTACCCATTGAAGACTGTCTGTCACAACTGCCAAAAACACGAGTGGTTTGCTTAATCTTTAGTGATGCCGGTGCTGCTCGTGGACAGTTTAGTTCTAGGCGTCGTCGTCGCACCAAATTTTTTCTGAAGGAGTTAAAACATTATGTACATCCCATTGCTTGGCTTAATCCTTTCCCCCGTCACCGTTGGGAATCCACCACTGCTGAGGAAATTGCGAAGCTAGTTCCTATGTTTGAAGTTAATCGTCAAGGACTTTATCAAGCTATAGAGACATTGCGTGGACGGAATCAAAAATTATGAAAATCAATCAAAATCAATCTGTTTTAGAGTTTCCTAATCTAGGAAAATTAGGGCGGATTCAAAGCTGGTGCTTTACGAGGCTCTGAATCTCTTGCCCCTCTTGCCTCTTGCCTTTTGCCTTTTGCCTTTTCCTGCAATACGTATGTTCACAACCCAGATAAAAACACTATATGACCCAGGCTAGTGTATCTACAGACATTATCCACAGAATTCAATCCTTTAGGGATAAATTTGGTGATGCACATCTGTATTTTGCCTATCATGCCGCGTTTCCCATTGCTCTGATGCCTGATTTGCTCTATTGTCTGTGGGCTAACTTTCAGCAAGATATACGAAACGAAAATTTAAAGATTCCCTGGATAGCAGTAGCAGACTTACTACTATCCCCTCTCTGTCATGAAGTGGGACGTGAATTATACGAGCTTGAGCCGGAGATGCGAAATGTATTGCTAGAGAAACTCAACAGTAATCCTCGATTTAACAGAAATAATCATCAGCGCATTAAAACCCTAGCTCATTTCCTGCTGGCTTATATACAACCACAACTCAAGAGTCCCAAGAATTCTGTTCGGACTATTGCCCAAGCTCAACGGTGGACTGCCCTAGCATATATTGACCCTGAAGCAGCAGCTCGTGACTTGGCATTACAACTGACTCAATTAAGTCTAGATCAAAAAACAGAGTGGGTGCGGATGTCTAAGCTAGCAGAAACACTGGCTATTCCCCTCAGGGAAGGGCAATTCGAGCATTTGTTGACCTACCTTGAAGGGATGCGCGACTTAGCTCGTGGCCATGAACAAGGAGCAGCATCTAAGTTTGACCAGTTGTCAACCCACCATAATCGCCTACTTGTAGCAGGAGTTACTTTACCTATTCCAGAATTTGAGGAGTCAGTTTGGACTATTAATACTGTTAAAATCCATCCTCCTTCCTTACATCCATTGGAGTTTGAAAGGGCTGAACTGATTAAACAACCTAGATTTATGGGATTGGGTTCACAATGGGTGATCAATCGTGGCCGGGGTCAGGCAGAGGTTTTTTATGAACAACTGGGACAGCATAGTTTAAGTGTATTGGAAATGGTACAGATCCCAGGAGGGGAATTTCCAATGGGTTCACCAAAGAAAGAGGGGGACTATCGAGAAAAACCTCAACATCTAGTTAACGTTGATTCCTTCTTATTAAGTAGGTTTCCTGTGACTCAAGTCCAGTGGGAAGCTATTGCTAGGACAGATAAAGTTAGGATTGATTTACCACCTGCTCCCTCACGCTTCCAAGGTAAAAACCTGCCAGTAGAAGGGGTTACCTGGTTCGAGGCAATTGAGTTTTGTGAGCGCTTGCAACTAAAAACAAGTAGACCCTATCGCTTACCCAGTGAAGCAGAATGGGAATATGCCTGTCGTGCTGGCACAGCTACTCCTTTTTATTTTGGAGAAACTATTTCTCCCAAAGTCGCGACTTATGACAGCACTGAAAAATACCGTTCTGGACCAAAAGGTAAGTTTAGTAAACAGACCACTGACATTGGCTCTCATCAAGCAGCTAATGGCTTTGGACTAGAGGACCTCCATGGTAATGTCTGGGAATGGTGTGCCGACCACTGGTATAATAACTACACTGATGCACCCATAGACGGAACTGCTAGGACAACTCACTCTAGAGGATCCCATCGGGTAATACGGGGTGGGTCTTGGATTGATTTAGCAGATATATGTCGTTGTAGCTATCGCAATGGTGTTCCTCCGGAGAATAAAGTTCTCACCATTGGTTTGCGAGTCGCTTTGTCCATAGAAGCATAAAATTCAGATTAAATCCCACATAATTTTATCTTGTTTATTGTATAAATAATCTTTTAAAAATCAATATGACTATTCTCTATGAACTTAAAATTAGAAAAATCGGATTAATAGAATTAATTTTAATGGGATTTGATGTTTATATGAAAAACATCAAATCTATCCTCATGCTGTTTTTTAGAATAGTTTTACCTTTCATTATAATTTTGATATTTTTCATTAGTTTAATAAATATTTTTGTTAATTTTGAAGAAATAGGATTAACTTTGGGCTTAGTAATTATTTCATTTCAAATTATCGTTCCATTAATTTTTTTAATAATAATATATACCATATATAACATAGCCATATCTGTTATTACAGATAATTATGTTCACGGAATAAATATCAGTTATCAAAATGTAGTCAAAAAAATATTTTCGAGTTTAAATTCTATATTATGGCTAGGTTTAAAATATAGGGTTAACGTTTTACTCGGAAACCTGATACTGGTAATACCAGGAATCATTTATAGTATAAATAATCTATACTATGGGTCTGCTATTATTCTCCGAGATCAAAGAGGAGAAGCCGCTTTTGCTTACAGTCGCTCTATAGTTAAAGGCAATTGTGGGAGAGTATTTGTTTATAAATATTTATTTACGTATATATCCTTAATTTTTTATATTTTGATCTCTGGCATCTTACAACAAATATTTAGTATATTAAGTATATTTTTGAAGACTCTTCCTTTTATGAGCATTTCTGGGGCTTCCTTCGTTGCGGTGATTTTAACCTTAGTTTCAGGAATTTTATCTTTATTTTTATTATTTTTTTTCCAAACGGTGCTTATTATTGGCAATATACTTCTATTTTTTAACTTAGAGTTCCATAAAAATCTCCAGAGCTAATTACATCGTAATCTTATATAATTAAACCAAGTTGTTTTTCAATTTCCTCAATCTGCAACTCAAGTTTATCAAGTTTCCCTTGTTCTTCTTCTATCTCCATATCTAACTTAAATTCAGTACTAGGGTCATTGGCAATAGCACGTTCGTTACGCAATCTACGGAGTTTCTCTCTCACTCTATCATAAGGCTGTTGTAAATCTTCCAATTCTTTCTCAAGGCGACGACGCTTTCGAGGTGTTAACCGTTGATAATTAGTCGAAATTTCCTCCAATTGCCCTAATTCAGACCAAAATTGATTCAAAACCTGAGTAGGAACTAAAAATCCGGCTTTAACATTCTCTCTACGCTTCTCTGCTGCTACCGCCATCCCCACCACTCCTGCTAACTCCTCATCCCACACAGGGGCACCGCTAAATCCCCGCTCAACTTGATACCCAGTCACTTTAGTATCTTCTATCTGTAGCCAGCCTTTGGCATTTTTGTCTCGCAATACTGCCGATGCCCATACCCCATTATCATGCCGTTTGGGAAAACCAAAAACTCTGATCGAATGGTTCCACAAATTCTGTGCTGTCACTAACTGCACTGGTTGAGCGGAATCAGGTAATTTACTATTGAGCCTTAAGCCAGCAATATCTTCAATTACTTCAGTCTCGGAAACAGGTTTCCAAAACACCACAGTAGCGGTTAGTTTCTGACCGGGAGCAATCAAGGGAAAATCTAAGTGAATTGGTTCAGTAGGAGCCTCTTGAGTAGTTTGTAAAATTCCCAAGGCTTCAGTAATCACATGAGCACAGGTTAGCAAATAGCCGTTGGAGACTAAAAACCCTGCTCCCACAACTGCACCATTGCTATGATAGATTCTAACAATAGAAGTTTTGAACCCTTCAAAGGAATTAGTGGTCTGGTTAGCCATTGACTTACAGTGGTTTGTAATTTCGGTGAGGTACTTTCGTTCTGGGTTTTAGGGAGTAGGGAGCAGGGAGTAGGGAGTAGGTAAGAGGCAAGAGGAAAGAGGCAAAAGGCAAGAGGCAAGAGGGAAAAAATCCTGTATACCTTATAGTTATCAAAAACGCTGTATTTATAGGGTTTATCTTAGTTATGAGCTACAGTCTTCTTTGACATTGATTCCCTGTTAGGTGCGCTTGATGCAGCTCATCGCTATTCCCTATTCCCTATTTCCTATTCTCTGTTCCCTGTTCCCAGATCCGCTGTTCCCTAAAATCATGAAATTACCTCATAGCTATGATATTGCTATATCTTATTTAGATTTATCTTGGGACCATTTCAGAGTAATTTCGTAGCTAACCTCACCACCGACAGAGGTAAAGATTGCCCCAGCATCAGCAGTGAGCTTCAACCCAAATTTCACCTCTACTTGATCAGCAGGAGTATCGAGGTCACGCAATTTAGAAATAATCGTAGACGCCACAGGTTTAACCTTTTCCAATGCTTCTTCAAAGAACCTATCCCACTATTATCCGAAAACTTGATAGACTGAAAATCAAGTAATCA
>WTKN01000354.1 GCA_011524395.1 Moorena sp. SS36440bin_2 | reverse complement strand
CGTAGCCTGTCTTACGGTAACTTCTAACCATGAGCGACTGCCGTGGTTTCCCCCATGAGCGACTGCATGGCTGACAAGGCTGCCTTATTCTTAAGGTAACTTCAAATGCATATGCATGGGGAAAACTTATTGATTAGCGTGATTTGCGCCTTCACGCGGGGGTTTCCCCCACTCGCGCTTTGCATGGCTGACAAGGCGACCCTGTCTTACGGTAAATTCAAACCATGAGCGACTGCATCAAGAGAGGGCAGTCCGTTCTTAAAGCCCAGCGCCTCCGCGCGCAATAGCTGCATTGGCGCTTGTTGCCTACACTGAACTCAACGAGTCAGTGTGGGAGCTGTCACACTCAAACATAGCAACGGCAAGCTGGTAACTCCTAATCAATGATTCTGCGGGAAGTTTCCGGTTTGTCCTAGGGTTTAGAGTCTTCGAGCCCATGACCTTGTGAACAATAGCTCAGGACCAGTAACTAGAGATTGGGCTTGTGCTAACTAGATGTCCATAAGCTTTTGGGTGGTTAGACTTCTTGCAAAAGAATTTGCCATGAAGTGGGTTGACCCCACTTTTTTTATTGGATTGGTGCCATGACTCATCCCCTGATTCCACAACTAATCGATTTAGCCACGCCATTGGCTCAAGATTTAGGATTAGAGATTGTAGAGGCTCTCTTCCAGACCAACAGGCGCCCACCTGTGCTGCGTGTCTATATCCGCAACCCGATTCGTGACACTAGCTTGGATGACTGTGAACGCATGAGTCGTGCATTAGAAGCTCAGTTAGATGCTAAGGACATCATTTTAGACACCTACGTTTTGGAAATTTCCAGTCCTGGGCTCACACAGGACTTAAGTACAGACCGAGAATTCATTTCTTTCAAAGGGTTTGGTGTGATTGTTCAGACATCTGAACCCTATCAGGGGCAGCAAGAGTGGCGTGGGCAGTTAATTCGCCGGGATGAGAGCGGAGTTTATCTCAATCTCAAGGGTCGCGCGTTTGCCATTCCCCGTCAGCTCGTGTCCAGAGTAAAACTCGATGATGGGGGTTAAATTTTGCTTGAAGGTTGCTAGGGGGGCAGTACTTGTAAACAGAATGGCTCGACTATAGATCTACAGACTATAGATCTACAAGTGCTTCTACCCTACAAGCTTCAAGGTTGAGGATTGAAGTTTAACTTGATTTACTTTAAATCCCAAGACAATTGCCATGGATAGATATAAGACGGAGATTTGCTGATGTCAATAGTTAGTTTGCCTGGACTTAAGGCAATGATAGAAGAAATTAGTCAAAGCCACAATATCCCTAGGTCTGCAGTTCAACAGGCATTAAGAGAAGCACTGCTAAAAGGCTATGAGCGCTATCGCCGTTCTCAACGGCTAGACCAACGATTTCATTTTGACGAAGAATATTTTGACAACTTTGAAGTCGATCTTGATATTGAAGAAGAAGGCTTCCGCGTTTTGTCTACCAAAACCATTGTCGAAGAGGTACAAAATAGTGACCATCAAATTTCTCTCAAAGAAGTCCAGGAAGTTGCCTCTGAAGCACAATTGGGAGATTCAGTGGTTTTGGATGTGACTCCAGACCAAGGAGAGTTTGGTCGCATGGCAGCGATTCAAACCAAGCAGGTGCTCTCTCAAAAACTCCGAGACCAACAGCGTAAACTGATTAAGGAAGAGTTTCAAGACCTAGAAGGAACTGTTCTGCAATCGAGATCACTACGGTTTGAGCAGCAATCTGTTATTATGGCGCTCAGCAGTGGTTTTGGTCGGCCAGAGGTAGAAGCCGAACTGCCCAAACGGGAACAGCTTCCTAATGATAACTATCGCATTAACTCCACCTTTAAGGTTTATCTGAAAAAAGTCCGGGAAGGCCCTCACCGTGGTCCTCAGCTGGTGGTATCCAGAGCGGCGGCTGGTTTAGTGGTATATCTGTTTGCCAACGAAGTCCCAGAAATAGAAGATGAGGTGGTAAGGATTGTTGCAGTGGCACGGGAAGCTAATCCTCCTTCTCGTCATGTCGGACCAAGGACTAAAATTGCTGTAGATACCCTGGAGCGAGATGTAGATCCGGTGGGAGCTTGCATTGGTGCTAGAGGTTCCCGCATTCAAGTGGTGGTGAATGAACTACGAGGTGAAAAAATCGACGTAATTCGTTGGTCTCCTGACCCATCTACCTATATTGCTAACGCTCTTAGCCCAGCCCAAGTGGATCAGGTGCTACTAGTTAATCCAGAAGAACGTCAAGCCCATGTTTTAGTAGCAGAAGACCAGCTCAGTTTAGCTATAGGCAAAGAGGGACAAAATGTTCGCCTTGCCGCCCGCCTTACAGGCTGGAAGATTGACATTAAAGATGCTGCGGAATACAAAAAAGAGACTACAGACATCTCTAAACCTACAGACATCTCTAAAGCTACAGACACCTCTAAACAGGATACCCTAGAAGAAGATGTCGATAGCAATGAGTTAAAGGAAGATTACGAAGAAGGAGTAGAAATGCCAGAAAATGTACTGGATCCTGAGCCAGTGCTTGATTTGAGTACTCAAGAAGAAGAATGAGAAATTTTAGGGGTTCACCCTGAGGTGAGGAAAGTTTTGCCAAGGTTGAGAATGGTAATGGTATACAATGATATGCCTAAGCTTGTCGGTTTAGAATGGTAGTGGGGTGTGCGGTATCCGCTGTGGTCAAGAATTCTTTGACAGTTTTCTTCCAAACCAATGACTCATTCAATGCTTCCACTTCTGCGATCGTTACTCTACCGCCTCTCCCCCCTACCGCCTACTGCCGGTGGGTGTGGTAATTTTCTTCTTGTGTTACTGATCCGAGTCTCAAGGGTGTGAGTATCTCTACTAGCGATGCAGCGCGGTCTTGGGGAGGCAGCGCGGTCTTGGGAAGGCAGCGCGGTCTTGGGAAGGCAGCGCGGTCTTGGGAAGGCAGCGCCGCCAAAGGGGGTTCCCCCCATGAGCGACTGCCGTGGTTCCCCCCATGAGCGACTGCCGTGGTTCCCCCCATGAGCGACTGCCGTGGTTC
>WTKN01000049.1 GCA_011524395.1 Moorena sp. SS36440bin_2 | reverse complement strand
CGGAATGTCTGAGAAGCCTACACCATACCTTAAGGTTGGTGTAGGAGCGTCACTTTAAGCATACTAACTATAGCGAGCGTTTATCATAGCTATGAGGTACACATAATTTTTTACATCTTGCCTCTTGCCTATTGCCTCTTGATTTTTGACTGCTCCCTGCTCCCTGCTCCCTGCTCCCTGCTCCCTGTTCCCAGATCCGCTGTTCCCTGTTCCCGACAACTGCCGCGAAGTCTATTAACTAGAGACAAAAGCTTCCACCTCAGCTAATGTAGGTTGAGCTGCGATCGCACCAGGCTTGAGAGTGGTCAGTGCGCCTACTGCACTGGCATAGGTAACAACATCTTTGGCAACGGTTGGATCACTCAGACTCGACCGGTCACGGTGGCATAGTTGATAAATAATGCCACCAGTAAAGCCATCCCCGGCACCGGTTGTATCCTGCACTGCTACAGAAAATGCTGGTAACTTCCCTTCGTTTCCTCCCAGATAGTAGGCGCAGCCTCGTTCCCCGGCTGTGACTAATACCCCTTTGACTTTATCCAACCGTTGTGCGATCGCTTTTGGATCAGCAGTGCCAAACAGAAACTCTCCCTCCTCATCAGTCAGTTTCAGGAAGTCCGCGTGCTGGATCATGTCTTGAATAATTTCAATGGCAGTATTGGCATCATTCCAAAAGACCGGTCGCCAGTTCACATCTATAAATATAGAGACCTGGTTTTGTTGTGCTAACTTAACGGCTTGGTTAATTGCTGCCTTACTGTCTCGATAGGCTAATTCCAGAGTCCCCAATACCAGAAACTTAGCTTCTTTAAATAGTTCAGTAGGCAAGTCATCGGCTTGAAGTCGTGTATCAGCGAATTCTGTGGTATCGATATCACCAAATCCAGCAAAACTGCGATCGCCTGAGGCATCTCGCACCACATAGACGATCCGTGTGGGAGCTGTACCATGACGCTGTACTCCCGTGCCATCGACACCAACGTTCTTTAACAACTCTACCAGTATCTCTCCTGGCTGATCTTGACCAATACAACCAATAAATGCAGTGGGTATACCCAGCTTTACTAAAGCACAAGCAGTATTCGCTGGTGCGCCACCGGGATAGTCTGTCCAAGACTCCACCTGTTCTAGGGGTTTTCCTGGCTGATTAGACAAACGGTCAAACAACATTTCACCAGCACAGATCACCTGGGGACTTGTCATGAGGCTATTCCTTACCTACCAAACGTAATTGAACGGTGATTCGGGCAGTCTATTGCCCATCTTCTCACAAGGAAGTGGCGCGCAAGTATTTCACCCAAACTGACATCAAATTATACTTTAGGTTATTATTATCTCCCGATTAATTAATATAACCGGGATTATCGGTATTTTAGTTCCCCTGTTTACACAATAGTTTTAAGCAATAGTTTTAACTCTGGTGGGAAGTAGTTCTATTAGTGGAAATGGCAGGTATTTGATGCGATCACCTACGGTGCCTCTCTGTCCAACGCCGGGAAGTCTGTGACCTGTACCTTAACTCTACCTAGTTTTCCGGAAAACGAATAAAACAAGGAGAAAAGTGGGCAAGCATAACGTCGCCCATTTCTCTCGTTGGGCAAAGCAAGCTATTTGTACTCGTAGATAAAGACGATAAAAATCGATTAATTGAGCGTTTTTATGAACGGAACAGCTAAAAGCGATTGGCCTAAGCCGGGGCACTATACATTACTGGCTTGCAGTTATCATTGATTTTCCTGTCGTCTCTTGTTAACTTTTTGAGGCGACAAAGATAACAAAAGAAATATTTGCCGATGACGATCAAATAGGTATACTTATGAATAAGCGATCGCATTCCCCGTCAATGGTGCGATCGCTGATGCAGTAAACATAATTCACTTAGATTAATCATGACACAATATTTTTCTGATGAAATAGCGGATCGAAGTGAAATCAAACTAGGGGAAGTCCTACTGGACGTTTTCCTGATTCCTTCGACCAAAACAATATTACTTAGTCGAACACAAACATCATTAAGTATCGGTAAGCCCGAAAACTCGTTATTACAATTTTTAAAATGCAAATCGCTAGAAGCCTCTCAGTGTAAAGTATTTCAATCCGATAAATGGCAAAAAGTGAAAAGCAGCAATAAAGCAATCGATGTCACTTTTACTCAATAAACTGCTTTGTACTGGAAGTACTGGCTCAAGCGAGGTAACAAGATAGCTGACAACCTGGTGACGGCCTCAATAGTCGAGTCGATCACCAGAAGAGCAGACAAAGCCTTTGGAATAGTTCGAGCAGAAGAGGAATACAACAAGCTCTTTAATGAAAATATGAGCCTAAAAGCTGAGGTAATCGACCTTCGCAACAACGACCAATGTTGGAAGCACATTAATCAGGAACTGAATCAGCAACTAGAAGATCTCTCATTAGATATGGCGAACCCAGACATCCTGAAACAAGAAAATGCCCGTTTAATGCGAATTCTGCGGAAGTACAACATCAACCCCGAAGCACCAGAGAATTACATCTGATCAACTCATTCCATCCACTTTTGCCCCGGCAGTCGCTGGGGTTTTCCATGATTGAGGCGATCACCTTAATCATGGAAAACCCTTGCTAAATCTTACTCCCGGCATTTTTCGCGATCAAAAGCTTCAAAAGGTATATGGGGCAAGGGTTTTACGCCCGGCACTTTCGAGGTTTTAAACCCCAAGCAGCTGAAGGGTCAGACTCGTATCAAGGGAATTCCCCCGGTCATAGTTGCCCTTTACTGGCATAGTCGTGGAAACAAAGGCAACAAAAGGGCTTTTGCATTGACTAACGGATTGATCATTGATGCATTAGAGGAAAGGATTCGTGAAGCTTTCGGTGATACAGCTACGATCAAACAAAGAAACGAAAAACTTTCTGAATACGTGAGTCTCTTAGAAGCTGAGAACACCAATCTAAGAAACAATAGCGAATGCTGGAAGTGTATCAACCAGGAACTGAATCAGCAATTGGAAGACCTCTCTGAAGGCATGACTGAACCAGACCATCTAGAGGCAGAAAATGCTCGCCTATTACGAATACTGCGAGAACATGGAATCAATCCCTATTCTCCGCAGAACTACATTTAATAAATCACATCCTACCATTGCACTCCACACCCCGGCAGTCGCTGGGGCTTTTCATTGGTACAGCGATCGCGGTAAGGAAAAAACCTTACCACTCAGTCCCAACAAGGCTACATAAAACCCAACAAAGGTAGTGGCTAACCCCGACTACTTCCTTAGTTCCAATGATGGGTAGGTGACCCAACCGAGTTACCTACCCAGTACCAACGACAGACATCGACCAATCGGTCGCTTAACCTAGTTCCACTTTCAGGCGGTAGTCCCAACGGACGACCTACCCACTTCCAACACAAGAACAAATAAAGCCCAACTAATATTAAGTGTCGTTATCTTTTCGTTATTTCCTAACAGTAGGAAAAAAGATAATGATTTGACATCTTAATGCCTTGAAGGGGGATTATCGGTATTTCAGTTTGCCTCTCTAAGCAACAATTTTTCCCTAAAACCCAGGAATTTGTGGCTCTTGAAGCAATTTGAACCTACAACCGATCAATCTCATCCATACTCAACCCCGTATATTGGGCAATATCCTGAGCAGGTAACCCTGCGGCCTTCATCTGCTTAGCAATCTGCTGTTTTTCTTCCTGTCTACCTTCTGCTTTACCTTGTTGTCTACCTTGTTGTCTACCTTCTGCTCTACCTTGTTTGATACCTTGTTTGATACCTTGTTGTCTACCTTGTTCTATGCCTTGTCTTGATGCAGTCGCTCATGGGGGGAACCACGGCAGTCGCTCATGGTTAGAAGTTACCGTAAGACAGTTGAGCCTTAATCAATAAGTTTTACCCCTTTTCTGCATAGCCTACCAACCATAAAGGCTCAACGTAATCAGGTTTCGTCTCCGGGGGGACCCCCAAGACCGCGCTGCCTCCCCAAGACCGCGCTGCATCGCTCCATCCGGATGCTTCCAACGGGCATGACTTCCTTTTTGACGAACTTTCTGAAAGCCTAATTTTTTAGCCACTTTTTCTAAGGTTTTAGCTTTAGCTGGCATGAAAAAAAGTTACCTCGACATCATCAGGTAAAATTTTGCCTTCTTCGAGGTATTCTTCTTGAATCATCTCAAAAACAGGATTTAATTCACAGAGAGCTGCCTCAGCAGTTTATCCCCAGGCATGACATCCTTTAATCGCTGGAATATAGGCGACAAAAGTTCCGTTGTCATCGGGACGTAAAATAATTTTATAATCCTTTAATGATTTCATTATATCGGCTAATGTTGACTTCTTTTGAATTTTATCTAGGCAGGTTCGCATAGGGCTAGGAATTTCCACTCCTTGTGGTTTCTAGATCCTGTCTTCTTGTTGGATTTGTTGAAGCGACAGTTTTTTAATTTTTTATATGAGTCGATACTCCGTGAGTAGGTCAATGTATTTATCTGGCAACGGGAAAACCATATCAAAATGTGGCTGGGTGCATCTCATATTTGTAAAAAAGTTGCGTAGGGTGCGTTAGGGGGGGCCTCATTTTCCGCCTCGTAGCCAGGGTTTAGACAGCTCGCCCCGTAACGCACCACCTTGTCAAAGAACAAAAATGAGATGCACCCATGTGGCTGATAGGGAATACGGAATAGGGAGCAGGGAGCAGGGAGCAGGAAACTTATGTTTATAAATTCTAACAATTCATTGAGGATTGCTATATCCCTCTTCTGTCACTCTCCGAAAACTTTTGCCATTTCGCGCATTCTATAACCTTTGTATATCAAGGGATAGCCAACTTTTTTATGAGTATAAATTCATGAGAGTGCTAAAATTTACAAAATGTCATCATCGAACGCTGTATTGCTTAATATACCTTGTTTGTAGAAAGTATTAATAATAGGAAAAACCGGAGAGTGACAGAAGAGGTATATAGCATTTTATAGCCTAATGAGGTACAAAGTTTTTTCCCTCTTGCCTCTTGCCTCTTGCCTCCTGCCTATTGCCTATTGCCTATTGCCTAAAACCTAAAACCTATTCCCTAAAACCTATTCCCTAAAACCTAGAACAAAAGTACCTCACCCAAATAATTGCTAGATTCAATCCATAGCACTTCTAAAAAAGTCTATTGTTTCTTTCAACGCCACAATAAAGCGATCAATCTCTTCACGAGTATTATAAAAATACAAACTGGCTCGTGCTGTACCAGTCACTCCTAAACGATGGTGCAAAGGTTGAGTACAATGATTTCCAGAACGAATTGCTACACCGTCTTGATCCAACAGCGTAGACACATCACTAGCATCCAATCCTTTAATATTAAATGTTGCTAAGGCTGCCCTACCTTTACCATCTATTGTTGGTTGGGGACCATACATGATTAGATCTGGAATTTCTTGCAACTCCTTAAACAAATAAGCCGTTAATTCTTCTTCATAGCTATGGATAGCATCCATACCCAAGCCAGTCAGATAGTCTACTGCAGCACCAAGTGCGATCGCTTGAGCAATGGCTGGTGTCCCGGCTTCAAATTTATGGGGTAAATCCCCATAGGTGGAGTGGTCCAGAAATACTTCAGCAATCATTTCACCACCACCTAAAAATGGAGGCATCGCTTGCAGTAAGTCCAGTTTCCCATACAGAAAGCCAATCCCGGTGGAAGCACACATTTTATGACCGGATGCCACTAGCCAATCACAATTCATCCCTTGGACATCAATGGGCATATGGGGGATACTTTGGCAAGCATCAATCATTACCCTAGCGCCATAGTTATGTGCGATCGCAATAATTTCCTCTACTGGATTAATACATCCCAAAGTATTGGAGACATGAACCACACTTACCAGCTTGGTGTTCTCAGAAATCAGCTGTCGGAACTGTTCTAAATCAAACTCCTGAGTCTCGGTCAATCCCACATACTTTAGTACCGCTCCAGTTTTCTGAGCAATAATTTGCCAAGGCACCAGATTGCTGTGGTGTTCCATAACCGAGAGAATAATTTCATCTCCCTGGCGCAGATTTTCCAAACCCCAGCTATAAGCTACTAAGTTAATCGCTTCCGAAGCATTGCGGGTAAAAACAATCTCTTGTCGTGACTGGGCATTTACAAAACTAGCTACCTTATCCCGTGCCCCCTCATAACCATCTGTCGCTCTAGTGCTAAGGGTATGGACACCTCGGTGAACATTAGCATTGTCCATTTCGTAGTAGTGGCGCAATGCATCGATGACTGCTACCGGTTTCTGGGCAGTAGCCGCATTATCAAAGTAAATCAGCGGTTTACCGTTAACCTCCTGGTGCAAAATAGGGAAGTCAGCCCGGACTTGATCAGCAATGGTTTTTTCTTGAGTTAAGGTCATGTTACTGTTGAACGTTATTCTGTTCCCGTTTTGAACTGATGACTGTTTCCGAGAGTCTTTGGCGAAGAGAAACAAAGGGAATTTGATTGAGTATTTCTGCTACAAAGGCATCAATCAAAAGGTTACGGGCATCGGTTTCCTTTAGTCCACGACTTTGCAAATAGAAGACTTCATCCGCTTCCAGCTGACTGACTGTAGCACCGTGGGAACATTTCACATTATCAGCTGTAATCTCCAACTGAGGCTTGGTATCAACTCTTGCCTTCGGGGATAGCAACAAATTGCGATTTAACTGAGCTGCATTGGTCAACTGGGCTGCTTGAGGAACAGAAACCTTACCATTAAACACTGCATGAGCACTACCATCTATAATGCACTTTTGCAGCTGATTACTGATGCCATTGGGATGATTCAACATCACCGCACTATGAGTATCTGCCAACTGTTGCTCACTAATCGCGGTCAAGCCATTTAGAATTGTTTCCGTCCCCTCACCCATCTGAAACACTTCCAGAGTATGGCGAGACAACCTCCCCCCAAAGGCTACCCCATGGCAACTATAAAAACTATTCCGAGCTTGTGCGATCGCACTCTTGCCCACATGGAAAGCCTGGTTACTTTCCCCATCAACCCGGATATGAGTCACCCTGGCATTCTCCCCAACCCATACCTCGGTCACGGAATTCGTCAAATAAACACCCTGGGCGCTCTTTGCCTCTTGGCCTTGCCAATACTCTTCAACTAAACTCAGCTGACTACCTGCCTCCGCCACCACCAAACAACGGGGCTGAAATAGCCTAGGCACCCCATCAGCCATAGAAACAAACAGCAGATGAATGGGAACCGTCACCTCAGTATTCTTCGGCAACCAGATCACCGCCACATCAGTCAAACCAGCGGTATTAAGCAGCGTAAACACATCGGTTGCTTCCTGCTGCTTCCCCAAATAATCAGCAATTCGGCTCTGATACTCTGATGGCAACTCGGCCAAATTCCCCACAAACACCCCTTCAGGCAACCCAGCCACAGAGGAAAGATCCGGGGCATAAATCCCATTGACAAATACTAATCGGCTGTTAACCGCCTCTGGCAAAACTACCGGACTAATATCAATGGTGCTTGTATCAACAGCTACAGCACCCTCAAAGGTCTCCTGCAACAGTGGCGACAAATCCGTAAACCGCCATTCCTCATCTTTAGTGGTAGGAATCGCCAACTCCTGAGCAATCCCCCTAGCGTGGTTACTTAGCTCTTGTAACCAATCCATCTCAACTGGATTATGCTGGCGACATTGCTCTAGCAGTGCCGACAAATAAGAAACCTCCGGTTTTACAGAAACTTCCATAGTCATCAGACACTCACCTCAGCAGTCTCGTCTTCCAGCACCCAGTCATAACCACGGGATTCCAACTCAAGAGCCAACTCCTTGCTACCAGTCCTGAGGATACGGCCATCTGCCATCACATGAACAAAATCCGGCTCAATATAATTCAGTAAACGTTGGTAGTGAGTAATCAAAATCATGGCATTCTCAGCACTTGCCAATTGATTCACCCCATTGGCCACAATCTTGAGGGCATCAATATCCAAGCCAGAATCTGTTTCATCCAAAATCCCCAGCTTAGGTTCTAGAAGTGCCATTTGGAGAATTTCATTCCGCTTCTTTTCTCCTCCAGAGAAGCCTTCATTAAGACTACGCTCTAGAAAGCTGGGATTCATTTTAACAATTTCCAGCTTTTCTTCAACTAAATCCTCAAAATCAAATGTATCAATTTCTTCCAATCCCTTGTGCTTGCGACGGGAATTGTAAGCCACCCGCAAGAAATCCAAATTACTGACACCAGGAATTTCCAAGGGATACTGAAACGCTAGAAATACTCCAGCCAAAGAGCGTTCCTCCGGCTCCATTTCTAACAGATTTTGCCCTAAGAAACTTACCTCGCCTCCTGTCACATCATAGGCAGGATGACCTGCTAATACCTTAGACAAAGTACTCTTACCAGAGCCATTTGGCCCCATAATCGCGTGGATTTCCCCAGCTTTAACGTCTAGATTCAATCCCTTCAGAATCTGGTTACCATCCACATCTGCGGTCAAATCCCGAACAGACAATATTATTTCACTAGTTTCACTAATCATTTTGAATTGATAATAAATGCTTTATCCCTTGGGGTGTTATGAGGTTGAAGGTTAACAGGTTGAATGTTACCAGGTTTTAGGTTTTAGGTTTTAGGTTTTAGGTTTTAGGTTATTAGGTTTAATAAATATTAGACCAGGTGGTGCGTTACGGGACGGACTTTCCCAACAGTGGCTACCGATAAAATGAGGGCGAGCCCGTCCCTAACACACCCTACGCAACTAACCTTGGCCTTTGCCCACGCGTGCGCGTTCAACAAACTAACCTTGGCCTTTGCCCACGCGTGCGCGTTCAACCTGCTAACCACCTGCTAACCACCTGCTAACCACCTGCTAACCACCTGCTAACCTTCGTTATCCGACTGTACCTTCGAGCTTGAGGCTTAAAAGTTTATCTGCTTCAGCAGCAAATTCCATGGGCAGTTCATTGAATACATCTTTACAGAAGCCACTCACCATCATGGAGATGGCATCTTCTTCTGAAATCCCTCGTTGAGCGAAGAAAAATAGCTGGTCTTCACCGATTTTGGAAGTGGAGGCTTCGTGTTCCACTTTGCCCATGTTGTTCTGGACTTGAATGTAGGGAAAGGTATTCGCTTCAGCCGTATCCCCAATCAACATGGAATCACACTGGGAGTAGTTTCGTGCCCCCTTGGCCTTCGGACCAATTTTCACTAGACCCCGGTAGCTATTTTTCGACTTACCAGCAGAAATCCCCTTAGAAATGATGGTGCTGCGAGTATTTTTACCGATATGTACCATCTTGGTCCCTGTGTCCGCTTGTTGGAGATTGTTGGTAAGGGCAACAGAGTAGAATTCACCAATGGAATTGTCACCGACTAGAACACAACTGGGATACTTCCAAGTAATGGCAGAACCAGTTTCTACCTGAGTCCAGGAAATCTTTGAATTTACTCCTTTGCACAATCCCCGCTTGGTAACAAAGTTGTAAATCCCACCTTTACCATTTTTATCCCCAGCGAACCAGTTTTGCACCGTGGAGTATTTAATCTCAGCATTGTCCAGGGCAACCAGTTCCACCACCGCTGCGTGTAGCTGGTTACTATCGTACATCGGTGCAGTGCAGCCTTCTAGGTAACTAACATTGCTGCCTTCTTCCGCCACAATTAGGGTACGCTCGAACTGTCCAGTATCTCCATTATTAATCCGGAAATAGGTGGACAGTTCCATCGGGCATTTGACTCCTTTGGGAATATAGACAAAGGAACCATCACTGAAAACTGCAGAATTGAGAGCAGCAAAGTAATTATCTGCCACAGGAACAACACTACCCAGGTATTTCCGCACTAACTCTGGGTGTTCTTGCAACGCTTCCGAAATCGAACAGAAAATTACCCCCGACTCAGCCAGCTTGTCTTTGAAGGTAGTGGCGATCGAGACACTATCAAAGATTGCATCCACTGCTACATTAGCCAGCCGCTTTTGCTCAGATAGGGAAATACCTAATTTATCAAAGGTTTCCAGTAAAGCTGGGTCAACTTCGTCCAGGCTATTGAGTTTTTCCTTCGTCTGTTTGGGTGCTGAGTAGTAGATAATTTTTTGGTAGTCAATGGGAGGATAGGTGACATGGGGCCAAGTTGGCTCGGTCATTTTCTGCCATTGTCGATACGCCTTTAGGCGAAACTCCAGCATGAACTCGGGTTCGTTTTTCTTAGCCGAAATCAGACGGATAATATCCTCATTTAGTCCACGAGGAATGGTATCCGCTTCAATATCTGTGACAAAGCCGTACTTATAGGGCTGGTTGACTAATGTCTTGACAGTGGCAGTCATTGATTTAGTGCTCTCTTATCATTAAGGATTCAACAGAGTTACAAACACAGTGATAGTTTGTTCGCCTTTGACTTTCCCGTAGAATAGGTTGGCAGCTTGGAAGGTTAGAGGTTGTAGACTCCGGCTAGCGACTGCATCAAGACAGCGGCTTGCTTTTTTCTTCGGTTACAACTATAATAGTTTGCTTCCTCATGCCCACGGGATGTGATCTGGTTACTGGGTGGATTAAAACAACGTTTTTGTTGTTTAACTCTATTGTAGGTTATATTAACAACAAACATGTTGTTAAAGTCAAGGGAATTTAGATTTAATAGTAATAACGGTACCGACAAGCACCAAAGGCAAGCCTGAGTGCCCTTCCCCTGTTACCCCATTCCCAACTCCGAAGCCCATGATGCCTACTCAGCAAACTTCCACCAAGCGAGACATCCTACAATATCTCCTCAAACAGGATCGAGCAAGAGCCCAGGAGTTAGCCACAGCCATAGGGGTTAGCCCCCAAGCGATTCGACGTCATCTCAAAGAATTGGAGGCAGAAGGGCTAATTGAATACAAAGCTGTTCAAAGTGGTATGGGGCGTCCTCAACATATCTATCACCTCTCTCCCCAAGGACGCGATCGCTTTCCCCATCATTACGGAGAGTTTTCCGTTTCCCTGCTCGATACCATGACAGAAACCTTGGGTCGTGAACAGACTAGCACGATTTTACAAAAGCAATGGCAACGTAAAGCTCAAGAATACCGGGAGTGTATCGGGAATGGTACAGTGCGAGAGCGAGTAGCCAAGTTAGTAGAACTGCGTAGACTAGAAGGTTATATGGCAGAGTGGCACACCCCAGATAATGGTAATTTAAATAATGGCGTTAGGGAGCAGTATATTTTAACTGAATACAATTGTGCTATTTCCAACGTTGCCGAATCTTACCCTAGTGTCTGTGGTCATGAATTGGAAATGTTTGCCGCCGTATTGCCAGATTGTACAGTGGAGCGTACTCACTGGCTCAATAATGGAGAGCATCAGTGTGGCTATTTAATTAAAGGGCCAGCAAATTAAGTTACATGGGAATAACTAAGGCTATCAGCCGTCAGCCGTCAGCCGTCAGCTGTCAGCCTTTGGCCACAAGCCTTTGGCTAATAGCACCTGAATGAGTGTGGCCACAAGCCCAAAGCTGATAGCTGATACGCGACACGCGCTATACGCGACACGCTGATAGCACCTCAAGTAGCGTGTGCGTAGCACTAATCGCTGATACGCGACACGCTGATAGCTGATACGCGACACGCTGATAGCTGAATGCTTACAAATATATATAGTAATCCTTGAAAACCCTTATGGCTGATTCCCAGCAATCCTCAATCCAATTCTTAACTCCGGAAGAATCCACTGATGTAGACCAAGCATTGCTCTCTTCCCCAGAAAAATTTTTAACTCGTTTAACGATTTCCTCTCTCAGACTGTTGAAGCATATTTCACAAGATACTGGGGTGCCCATGGAAGAGTTGACCCATCAGCAGATCATCGATTGGTTTGAGAAGGATAGTAAGATTCGGCGAGAACAAGGGGTAGAAGCAGCATTTTTGAAATGGTAAGCCGATAAACAGCGTTGCTGAATCTTTGAACAAAAATGCGACGCATTTTTGTTCAAAAGCAATTTTTCCACCGAAAGAATGACCACCCAGCAGATTCTGAGACTGTTTCATTTGCTCTAGTTTAAAATCACGGTATTAACTCTCTTTTGCCCTCAAGCCTGGAAGCCAACTATAACTAAGATTAGTTAATTGCCAGAATTTGCTCAAGGGGTGACAAGAGAGCTGTAAACTAGAAATAATAATGGTTTAAGGTAACCTTTTGCCAAAAAAACGGGAGGTTTCTGTAGCCTCCCCAAAGCAAATATGTTTCCTGGCCTTTTGGCCTTTAGGCCACGCGTGCGCGTTCGGCCACGCTACGCGAACAATTCTACCAGACTGTGTTGGAGACTAATCAAGACAAGGAAGATATTCATAATTGGTTTACTCACTGCTGTTACTGTACCTCATTACTATGAGAATTGCTATATAGTGCCCTTGCGTAAGTCCTGATCTATTTTACCTTGATGCCTTCAAGATTAGCGATCGCCTTTGGCGTGGCCTACGGCCAATCGCATAAGCGCGGAAGCTTCGCTTCATCGGCGTTTCGGCAAAGCCGACGCTTCGCGTTCGCGTAGCGTGGCCAAAGGCCTCAGCCGCGCCAAAGGCGATTAGCCCGAAGGGCGTTGGCTAGCGATCGCCACTATACATATCTTATTCTGGATTAATCCATTTTATTAGTGGAATAGGTTCCATAAAAGGTATCTAATTATTTCAGGTTTTTCTCCACTAACTATTCTATGAATTTCTCACATCTCATTCCTGATTGCTATAACTTAGTTTCCACAATTAGATATCCATTACGAAAGTAGGGGAATTGGGTAAGTAATTTAAAAAGTAGTTGCCATTGCCAAGGCCAACGTTCTGGATATAGCTGATAGAGAGGCCAAGTATTGACTACTTGCAATCCCATAGCGGTTAAGTCTTGTTCGTTTTTCACAAACCACTGCAATGGTGCTTCAAGTTTAGCTGTCATTTTTCTCAATAACTTACCATAATTACCCATAACATCCATTACCCAAGTTGCACCAGAGAAATGCGATCGCATTTGCTTAACAAGTTGCTGGACTTCATTTGGCTTAAGGTACGGGAGCAAACCTTCTGCAAGGAATAAAATATTTTCAGAACCTACATCAGGAATAACATTCATCCAGTCAAAATCCATTACGGAAGCACTAATAAATTGCTCCTTTTAGCTCCCAACTCTTACCATATCGTCAATGCTTTTACTCATTTTTTTGTTAAGCAATATTTCGCCACCAGCATCGGTTACTAATAGCTTGGCTCCCTTGGACACTATCCAATTAGCTACCAGTAAACCTAAACCTCCCAAACCTCCTTTAATCATGTAGCTAGCATCTGAAAGGAAACTTAAAGGCTTTTGAGATGATCGTTTTATCAAAAATTAAGTAATCATATTGGAGCTATATGGAACCATCACTATAAATAATAACACAATTTGTACTTGACCATTACTATGCAGTACTTCATTATAAAAATAATCATTATTATTATGAAGTATGCGATCGAATATCGCATACTTCACCAGCGATTGCTATCACCTAAATCCTTACAAATCTTTGCCAAAACGCTGTCTAAAATTGGCTATTGATTTTTCTGGAAGTACATAATTTTCACAATGTATATCGCCCGCTTCAAATTCTAATTCTTCCAAAATTTGGTAATGTAATTCAGACTCTTCTCCATCGCAAATTCCTACAGTAGGCTCCAGTTGCTCGAACTGAGATGATAGTAAACCAGAAAAAGCACAACCCATGATATTAAAAGGGTTTGAATTTAAAACTGCTTCCTTTTGATCTTTATTCATTATTTTTTCTACAGTGGGTGCTAAATAGACTGTTGTTTTTATAGGAAATGGCGATCGCAACATTCCACCCTCACTAAACAAAATATCTTCCCGTTCCTGAAAACGCTGAATAGCTTGCTCCACTGAAAAACAATGAGGACCAGAATCATCAACAATTAGTGTACCAGGCTTAACCTGCATAATATCTAATACATCTGCGACATTTGTAGCTCCCACAATTAAAGTAGAGTCGTAAATTTGTTCGGGAACTGTTGTTTTTGATAATGCCAAATTTATCTGACCTTTAAAACCAAATTTTTGGACTAAATCTTGTTTAATATTCTCCAAAAATTCTAACTTACTGTAAACGTCACAAAGAGTAATTTCTTGAGGATGTGGCAAGCTTTTTAACATTAACGGCAACACATTCATTCCCACAGAACCTAAGCCAATAAATCCTACTTTTTCTGTACTTAAATCTCGCCCACCTTGCTCGCATATTTTCTTAATAGTAAGTACAACAGCAGCACCAGTTGTTCTATGTCCCGTCGTAATTTTTGGCAAATCCTGACGATTAGCAATTGCCTTGGTAATTGCCAAACCATAATCAGTAGCAGAAGGAATTAAGCCAGTCAAAGAAACAAACTTAGCACCAATTCTTCCAGCCATTTCTAATGCTTCAATAATTACCTGTACTGTATCATCTTGATTGCTATATAAGTCAGAAATAAATCTCGGCAAAATTATTATTGCAATTCGACCCCAATTAGTCTGTTTAACCATTGGCCAAAAAGGAAGATTTTCAAAGATATTTTCAACAAGATAATCTCGACTACAACTAAACATTTCTGGATCATATTCTCCTAAACAAGCTAAGGCTGCAGCATCGACAGGAGGAATTTTACCCACAGCAAATAAAGATAACAAAGAGCGAGATTCTAATTGTATATACTCAGAATTTTTGCTTTGTACAACTTCATCATTTAAGGTTTCCTGAACTTCATTGTTAATTGATTGAGAGCTTGGCTCTTGAGAGACATTTTTATTTTGTACTAGTTCCGTCATGATATTACTTAATTCAGCAATTATTGGGTGTAATAATAAAGTTTTTACTGAGAGACTAATGTGGAAATTTGTGGATATCTTAGAAACTAATTTGACTGCGGTTAGAGAATGACCTCCCAAATCAAAAAAGTTATCATATATTCCCACTTTTTCTATTCCCAAGACTTCTTGCCAAATCTCTGCTAACAGCTTCTGTGTCTGTGTCTGTGGAGCTACATACTCCGTTGACACACTACTGGCCACATCCAGTTCAGGCAATGCCTTACGGTCTACCTTGCCATTGGGAGTCAGAGGCAGTTGCGACAACACCATCAACCCCGATGGCACCATATACTCTGGCAACCGCGACTGTAGATACTCTCTCAACTGCGGTATCAGTTCCTTTCTGAACTGGGAACTCAACGGATTATTCCCATAATTATTCCAGTTACTTGCTACCACCGATTTTTGAGTTAGGGGTGTTAACACTATCCCTTCTTTGGCTAACTCACTGCTGACAAATACCCCATCCATCAATTGGGGACTTCCCTGACCTGACCAACACAACTCTAAACTATATCCATTATCTGAACTCAGTTCATATAAACTTTCTGGGTCTATAGTTTTGACTCCTTTTGACTCTAGCCTCTGCCTCAACTGCTGCACATTCTGTTTTGATTCTGGCTGTGATAGCCACTCTACCAACTCTACATCATTAGCTACTCTGCCATTGACTAAACCACTAAAGCAAACTGATTCGGGCTCTTGCTCTCGCAGATAAGTTTCTATCTGTTTAACACTAACAGCCGCTCCACTTTCTACAGTCGGTGTTATTACTTTTCCTGGTTGTGCCTCTATATGCAACATTACGCTATAGCGATATTTATTCAGTTCATTGTGTTCTGTTCCCCTCTGTAAACGGATTTGTACATGAGTTATTTCTGGATGTTTTTCTTTGAGAGCTACAAACAACTCTGGTGAGACTAACAACTCGGTCTCCTGCTCCATTTTTATGTCTATCTTTTCTAATAGTTGTTGTCTCGACAGTGAGGGAGTTGCTTGATACAGTTGCACCGAAGAGTGAAAGGCTTTCATTAATGGCCTACTCCGGATATCCCCTAAGAAAATCATCCCTCCTGGTTTGACTACCCTGATACTTTCTTCTATTACTTGCAACAGATACTCCACACTCGGGAAATACTGCACTATGGAAGAAAGCAGTACGACATCGAAACTGTTAGGAGCTATATCAGCCATGTCTTCAGCTCGTTTCTGTGCTAAGGAGACATGACTATATTTGTCCGGTTGCTGTTCTATTTGTTTTTTGATGTATTCTAATGAGACCTTGGAGATATCTGTTCCATAATAGTTTTGTGTCTGGGGTGCGATTTGAAATAGCAGCATTCCTGTACCACAACCTACTTCCCACACACTCTCTGGTTTCTGGGCTAATACTTGACTAACAATATCCCCTGCCCAGATGCGCATTTGCTCTACTGGTATGGGCTGGTTATCGTAGTTGCTAATCCATCCTCTCGTGTTAAATAGAGGGTCAGTTACTTCACTGAGCTGGTCGTATATTTGTTGATTGAATATGTCTTGCCAACTATCTACTTGGGTTTCTGATAGTTCGGGGTTGGTAGTAGTTGTGGTTTGGGTTTCTGGTACTATGTATGCTACTAAACGTTTATCTCCTGGGTTGTCTTCTCTTGCTACTACTACCGTTTCTTTAACGATGGGATATGAATTGAGAACTGCTTCTATTTCTCCAGTTTCGATGCGATATCCCCGGATTTTTACTTGGTGGTCTATTCTACCCAAGAATTCGATGTTGCCATCCCCTAAGTACCGAGCCAAATCCCCCGTCTTATATAATTTTGAGTTCTCAAAAGGGTTGGGAATAAATTTTTCGGCTGTGAGTTCGGGGCGGTTGTGGTAGCCTGTTGCTAAACCATCTCCTCCAATATGAAGTTCTCCAGGCACTCCTATGGGCACTGGTTGTAAATTTGAGTCCAGGATGTATACCTGGGTGTTGGATATTGGTTTGCCTATGGGTACTGATTTTTCTAGATTACTATCAGCTTTGACTTGGAAGCAGCAGGTGAATGTGGTGTTTTCTGTTGGCCCGTAACCGTTGAGCAATTTACATCCTGGGAGTTTTTCTACTACTTTCTGCACATGGGTTACTGATAATACGTCTCCTCCTGCTAATAGTTGCTTTAATGATTTTAAGTTTTCTAGTTGCTCTTCTACCATCAGTTGGAATAATCCTGCTGTCAGCCATAGAGTCGTGACTTGGTTTTCCCTAATTGCTGCTCCTATTTCTGCTAGGGAGGGTTGATGGGGTGGCATTACTGCTAGGGTTCCTCCGTTAAGCAGACTGCCCCAAATTTCCAGTGTAGCTGCATCAAAGGATATGGGTGCTAATTGTAGGAATATATCTTCTTCTGTGAGCTTAATATAGTTGGTATTTTTTACCAGTCGCACTACTCCTTGATGTCTGATGTTCACTCCCTTGGGTAGACCAGTGGAGCCGGAGGTATACATCATGTATGCCTGATGCTCTGATGTTATTGATACTGTTAGGTTTTCTGAACTCCCTGTCCAAGGTATATCTGGGTCTAAACATATTACTTGAGCTGCTGTAGATGGTAGATAATGTTGCCATTTTTCTTGAGTCAAGATGATGGATAGTTGTGCATCTTCTACCATGTAATTGAGACGCGAAGTTGGATAATTCGGGTCTAATGGCACATAAGCTCCTCCGGCTTTGAGTATGGCTAATAAACCTACTACCATCTCTAACGAACGCTCTACACATATTCCCACTCTAGTTTCTGGAACTACTCCCAATTTTTGCAAGTAATGGGCTAGTTGATTGGCTTTGCTATTTAATTGAGAATAGGTCAGCTTTTGTTCTTCAAATACTACTGCTACTGCATCCGGGGTTTTCTCTACCTGCTCCTCAAATAACTGATGGATACATTTGTCATTTGGATAATCTGTTTTCGTATTGTTCCATTCTACCAGTATTTGGTCTAGCTCTGGCTCTGTCATTAATGGCAACTGGCTCACAAGTCCCTCGGGAGTCTCTACTGCTGCTGATAGTAAGTTTTGGTAATGTGACACCATGCGACTAATTGTTTCGGCTTCAAACAAGTCTCGGTTATAGGCACAAAATCCTTTGATTTCTTCTCCTACTGGCCACAGATGTAACTCTAAGTCAAACCGCACTGTCATTTCCGGTTCTAATTCTTCATACCAACCTACCTCTAAATTAGGTAAGCTGAAGGATGGTTTTAAGATTTCCTCCTGCTGAACGGCAAACACTACCTGAAATAAAGGGTTTTGCGATAGTGCCCGTTCTGGCTGCAACTCTTCTACCAATTTCTCAAAGGGTATGTCTTGGTGAGTATAAGCTTCTAGGGCTGTTTGTTTGACTCGGTTTAATACTTCTGTAAAACTTGGGAACCCTCCCAGGTCTGTGTACATGACTAGGGAGTTGACAAAGAAACCTATCAATCCTTCTATTTCACTGCGGTTGCGGTTGGCTATGGGCGAACCTACTGCTATACTCTCTTGACCGCTGTAACGAGACAACAATACTTTGAATACTGCGAGCAAGGTCATAAATAGGGTGGTTCCCTGCTTTTGGGTGAGTTGTTTTACTTTTGATGTTAGTGCTGCTGGTATGTTTATGGGTATACCTGCCCCTCGAAAGGTTTCTACTGCGGGTCGGGGATGGTCTGTGGGTAGTTGTAGTTGAGGTAAGTCAAGGAGCTTTTCCTTCCAATAGTTGAGTTGGCTAGAGAGGGTAACACCAAGTAAGTAGTTCTTTTGCCAAACTGCAAAGTCGGCATATTGTATGGGTAGTGGGGGTAATGGAGATGGTTTGTCGAACAGTGCGGCAGTGTAAATAGCTGAGAGTTCTTTAGGTAATACTGTCAGTGACCAGCCATCGGAAGCGATGTGATGTAATGTGATTTGCAGTATGTGTTCTGTTGTTCCTAGTTGAAACAGCCCTGCCCGTATGGGGGGGTCTACTTCTAGATTGAATAAAAGTTCATTTTCTTGTTGGAGTAGTTGTTGGAGTTTAGTGGTAGCTTCTGATGGTGTTAACTCACTTAGGTTTTGTATGGGTAGTTCTAATTCAAAGGGGGGTTGAATTATTTGTACTGGTGTGCCGTTGATTTCACTGAAGGTAGTTCTGAGGGTTTCATGGCGAGCGATGATTTGGTTAAGACTTTTTTCTAGGGCTACATAGTCCAATTGACCTACCAGATGTAGGGTTAATGGCATATTGTAGGCATTGCTACTCAAGGCCATTTTTTCTATAAACCATAGCCTTTGTTGTGCATAGGATAACGGTATTACCTGCTCCCTAGAAATTGATTGAATGGAACTAGCTCCATCTGATTGTCTATTTTTCTGGGCTTTCCTAAGCAACTTTAGGATGTCTGCTTTGTGCTCAACTATACTCTTTTTCAGCTCTGGTGTTACTACTTCCTTCGGAGAACGATAACGGAGTTTATCTCCATCTATCCAAAGTTTAACACCCAGATTTTGCAGGTAAGACACAAATTCTATTGTTTTCATAATGCTTCCTCCTCATAGTCATCATCTGTTTCAGAAATGAATGTGTTTTCCTCTTGAGCTAGCTGACACAGCACTTGAAGATTTTGGGTTATACCAGCAACAGTGGGATACTCAAATAAATCTTGTAAAGTCAGTTCCATCTCAAAAGCCTGACGCAAACGAGAAATCACCTGAGTAGCCAAAAGAGAATTGCCCCCCAACTCAAAGAAATTATCATAGATACCCACCTGGGATACCCCAAGCAGTTCCTGCCAGATTTGAGCAATTTGACGCTCCGTCTCATTCCTGGGCTTTACCCTTTCTTGAGTTGAACGACCCAAATTACTCTCTCGAAGTAAACCTATGTCAATTTCCCCAGTCTCAGTCAAAGGCATTTCAGCCAACTCCACCACAGCACAACTACTAGGTTTACCCACTGCATCCTGTACCATTAACTCCAGAAAACTCACATTGGGTTTACCTTTACCGTTAGTAGTAAAGTAAGCTGTTAATTGTTGCAAACTATCCGATGCAGCAGTTAACCTGCGGATATTGACATTACCACCATCCAAGCCCACCATTAAGTAGGGTTGGTCATGGCATAAACCAGCTAACAGTGAAGACATACCTTGAGATAATCCCACAGCTAGATAACCCTGAGCTTGAGTTAACTGCTTCATCTGATAACCCCGACTCATCCCCATTTCATCCCACATACTCCAAGCTAAACAATAGCTCTGTAACTGACTCTGATCACGTTGATAGTCAGAAAAAGCATCCAAGAAACTATTAGCTGCTGCATAAGCTCCCACCGTTGTGCCACCAAAGAAACCATTAATAGAAGAAAAATTGATAAACAAACTCTTTGGTTGCTTTTCTACCAATTGATGTAATACCAAACTTCCTATCAGTTTAGGACGTAACACTTCAGCTAAACTTTCTGGTGTTTCCTCCCTCAGGAAACGCTCTTGCATCAACCCTGCTAGATGAATCACCCCATCCAGTTGTTGAGTGTTCCATCCAGACAAGGTTTGCTGTACTACCTCCTGCACTGCCTTTTGATGAGCAATATCTACCCCTTGGTAAATCACCTCACCACCTAATTGTTGTAATTGTTGGTAAGCTTTGATTTTCTCTGCTAGTTTACCCCCTTGTTGTAAATAAGTTTCCCAACTGTTGCTATCTGGTAGCAGTGTACGACCTAACAGCAATAATTTAGCCTGATAATGTTCCAGGAGATACTTAGCAATTTCAACACCAATTCCTCCTAAGCCGCCACTGATCAGGTAAGTACCTCCAGTTTTGAATGGTAATGGTTGTTTGGGTAAGGAAGGTAGGTCAATTTTCTCGATACCTGATACCCAACGCTCTCCATCTCGATAAGCCACTTCGGAATCTTTGGCATCAATAGTTAGTTCCTTAAGGATGCGATCGCTATTGACTTCTAATGAGTCTTGTGGCAAGTCCAGATGCCGACAATGCCAGTGAGGGATTTCCATCGGGATAGTTTTCAACAAACCTGGTACTGTTGCTTTGTGATAGGCAATGGGTTCTTTGGGATTCAGAGACTGACTATGACTGGCGACATACAGCAGTCGCACTGGATAATCTGGGCTCTGATTACCGAAAGTTTGTAGGATAAATAAGAGGCTATAGATGCCAGTTGTTTGTGCTGTTTCTAGAGTTTCTGTATCAGGGATTACTCCAGTATATTCATCATAATGCCATAGGTTAATAATTGCTCCAATTTGGAGATTATCTGCTCCTAGAGACTGGTACAATTGTTGATAGTCTTCTCGAATATATGGAGTAATTATATAGTGATTTTCATTGACTTTGGTGAAAGTTTGTCCTAATTCTATCTGCACATAAGGCTGAGAATTAGTGTCTAATTTGTGGCATAATCGTTGACCTAATCCTAATTTATCTAAAAATACTAAAAATACTTCATTTTTGGCTAATTTGTGTAGTTGATAATTTCCTTGTTTTATCCGCCATGTTTTTTTATAAAACCAATCAGGAATTGTGTGGCTGCTATTTTCGGTGATTAAATCTACCCGTTTTAAGATTGCTTGGAATTCTCCTGTGGCAAATCTTTGAGTTAGTTGAGTTCGTTGAATCTTACCAATGGAAGTTTTGGGAATTAAGTCTTTGTCTAGGGGAATTAAATAATCTGGATTAATTCCCATGCGGTTCACTACCTGTTCTCTGAGAGTTTTTAATAAAGCTAGTAACTCGGTATCTTCGGTTTTTTTACTATGGAAAAATATCCCTAATTTATCGGTATCGCTGTTAGTTTTTCGGACGGCACAAGCGCAGGTGTAAGAAACTTCTATTTCTGGTAATTCTTCTACCACTGATTCTATTTCATGGCTATAGTAGTTTAACCCGTTGATAATAATTACATCTTTTTGTCTTCCGGTAATTGTTAAACCCCCGTTTTTCAGAAATCCTAAATCTCCTGTGTTAAACCAACCATCTGCGGTAAAAGCTTCTTGATTTGCTGTGGGATTTTGATAGTAACCTAGTGTAACAGATGCTCCTTTAACTTGCAGGCGTCCATTAGTTTCTTCTGAAACTATCTGGTTTTGATTATCGACTATTCTGATGGCAAACCCTGGAATAGGAGACCCTACTTCTACAAATTTATGAGAATTATCTGTTGAGTCTAACAAGAAGTTATTTGAAAAGGTTACTGCTGATGAAGTTTCAGACATTCCCCAGGCAGGGTGCATAGCTTGAGGTGGAAGGTGATATCTAGCCAATAATTCCAAGAATTTTCTGGCAGTTTTGCCTACTATCGCTTCCCCTGCATTGAGGATAAATTTTAGAGAGGATAAATCCCATTGAGAATTTTCACCACCTATTTTGTCTAGTTGTTCAAGCTGGTTAATAATTAATCCGTAGGCAAAGTTTGGTGCCCAAGTAATTGTTGTCCCATACTGAGAGATCAAATCTAACCACCGTGTTGGTGCTTGCAATATCTCCTGTGTTGGTACATGAATTTGCTGACATCCCAAATACACATCCCTAACATGAAACATTACAATTCCACCTACATGGTCTAGAGGAAACCAATTCAAGGAAATTTCTTCACAACTAAAATCGTTAATCTGTGCTGTTGCTGCACTACGACTTAATAAACTCCTATGACTCTGCATCACTGGCTTCGGTATCCCTGTGCTGCCCGAAGTTAGCAGTAACATGGCTACATCCTCTGGCTGAGAATTATACCAATTCCTATCTACTTCAGCGTCACGCAATTTCTCTATACTTTGTAGCTCCAACTTCCCTAAATTCATACGTTGGAACCACCCACGCACAGATGATGCTAATTTGTTATCTGTGAGTACCAAAGGCTGTCCTAACAAAGCCCAAGTATTTTGCAGTTTGGTCAGACTACTGTGGGATTGTTCATAACTAGGGGGTATTGATACTGGTACTGGTACAAATCCTCCTAACACACAACCCCAAAATGCACTGATAAAGTCTTGATTTGATTCTAACTGAAAGATTACTTTGTCTAATGGTTTCAAACCTAATTGCCTCAACCCTCCTAATATTCTTTGAGCTTCTACCCACAACTCACTATAGGTTTGAGTAATTACTTCTCCATCTGAGTGAATATATATCAGACTGGTATCCCCGTGCTCTTGAGCTGCTCGTTCTAATGCTTGTGCTAAAGTAGTTGGTGCATTTGGCAGCCACTTGATTGGTTCTCCTTCACTGATGGCTTGCTTTACTGATGTTGATTGGGTTTGTAATTCTGTTGTTGGAGATGACTTTTCTACTATGGGAGTTGCACCATGATTCGGCAGTTTTATTTGTTCTGATGGCAGCAAGTCTGATATATGCAATGGTGGCAATTTTAGTGTTTTCTGTTGCACTACCACTGCTACTTGTTTAATTTCTGGCACTGCTTTGAGTTTTGCTTCCCATTTTTGCACTACGTTATCGTCAATTACTGGGAAACGCCCTAATCCTACTTCGTCTACTTTTCCTTTGTGGGTTAACGGTAAGCTCGACAGGGGAACATAAGCTCCTGGCATCATGTCTGGGGGTAACTGCTGTTGAATTTGGGAGTGTAATTGTTTCGGGTTCCAGACTCCGGCCATCACAACATAAGCTACTAATAAGGTTTGATGAGCTAGTACATAAGCTTGTTCTACTCCGGGGGCTGATAATAGGGCGGTTTCTATGTCTGCTAGTTCTATTCGCTTCCCTTTTCTCCATGTCTGCCGTTGTTTAGCTCCGACTATTTCCAAATAACCTTTGTTGTGATAACGACCTATGTCTCCTGTTGGGAATAGTCTTCCTAATTGGGGATGTTGGATAAATTCCAGTGATGTCTGTTGCTGTAGATAACCTCTGGCTAAACTGGAACCGCCTACATAGATTTCTCCTGGTACTCCTTTTGGGACTGGGTTTTGGTGTTGGTCTAGTAAATAAACTGATAACCGACCGGGGTTGCCTACGGGTACCTTTTCTCTCTTTGGTTTTTCTGACCAAGACCAGTGGGTGATTTCTCCTGCTGCTTCTGGAAGACTGTAGAAGTTGTGTAATGACACTGGGTAGCTTTGGAGAAATTTGTTGGCTATTTCTGTTGATAGGGTTTCTCCACTGCAAAGAAGCGTACGCCAACTTTTGATAGATGTTACCGAGTTAGTTGTGTTTAACCACGAGGGGAGTTCTGATGGATATAGGTGAACTATGGTTACTTTGTACTGGTCGATTAATTTCTGTAATTCTTTTGGCTCTGAGTTGGCAGCTATAACTACACTACCAGCACTGATTAGAGGTAAACCTATTTCTAGAATCGCTACATCTTGAGTCAGAGGGGTTTTATGCAGCAGAATGTCTTGATTAGTTATTCTCAGGATTTTTTGTAGCCATTGTAAACGTTGAGCTACGCTGTGATGTTCTACTAAAGTTTGATTCAGAATGTAGGCTCTTGTGGTGGCTGTTGTTTCTGTGTTTAGGTTTTCTGTATTTTGTTTGGCTATTGATTCCCACTCGGTGTCTAGACACAGAATTTGAGCTACCGTAGTGCGAGCATCTTGCTCGCTATAGGTGTACCATTTTGATTTGAGGTGGTTTTGGGTTAATATTACTGAAATGGATGGCAAATCCTGTGATTTGTCTGTTGGAGCTATTGCTACATAAGCTCCTCCGGCTTTGAGTATGGCGAGTATTCCTACTATCATTTCTATGGAACGCTCTACACATATTCCCACTAGAGTTTCTGGAGATACTCCCAATTTTTGCAAGTAATGGGCTAGTTGATTGGCTTTGCTATTTAATTGGGAATAGGTCAGCTTTTGTTCTTCAAATACTACTGCTACTGCATCCGGGGTTTTTTCGACCTGCTCCTCAAATAACTGATGAATACATTTGTCATTTGGGTAATCTGTTTTGGTATTGTTCCACTCCACCAGTATTTGGTCTAGCTCTGGCTCTGTCATTAATGGCAACTGGCTAATAGGTTGCTCGGTCGTCTCTACTGCTGCTGATAGTAAGTTTTCATAATGTGACACCATGCGACTAATTGTTTCGGCTTCAAACAAGTCTGTGTTATAGGCACAGAATCCTTTGATTTCTTCTCCTACTGGCCACAGATGTAACTCTAAGTCCATCCGCACTGTCATTTGATCTCCCATCCATCGCTCCCAGCCTAACTCTACCTCTAAGTTAGGCAGGCTAAAGGATGGTTTCAAAATTTCTTCTTGCTGAACCGCAAACACCACCTGAAATAATGGGTTTTGTGATAGTGCCCGCTCTGGTTGCAACTCTTCTACCAATTTCTCAAAGGGTATGTCTTGGTGAGTATAAGCTTCTAGGGCTGTTTGTTTAACTCGGTTTAATACTTCTGTGAAACTAGGGTCCCCTCCCAGGTCTGTGTACATGACTAGGGAATTGACAAAGAAACCTATCAATCCTTCTATTTCACTGCGGTTGCGGTTAGCTATCGGTGTTCCTACTGCTATACTTTCTTGACCACTGTAACGAGACAGTAAGACTTTAAAGGCTGCTAACAGGGTCATAAATAGGGTGGTTCCCTGCTTTTGGGTCAGTTGTTTAACTTTTGATGTTAGTGCTGCTGGTATGTTTATGGGTATACCTGCCCCTCGAAAGGTTTCTACTGCGGGTCGGGGATGGTCTGTGGGTAGTTGTAGTTGAGGTAAGTCAAGGAGCTTTTCCTTCCAATAGTTGAGTTGGCTAGAGAGGGTAACACCAAGTAAGTAGTTCTTTTGCCAAACTGCAAAGTCGGCATATTGTATGGGTAGTGGGGGTAATGGAGATGGTTTGTCGAACAGTGCGGCAGTGTAAATAGCTGAGAGTTCTTTAGGTAATACTGTCAGTGACCAGCCATCGGAAGCGATGTGATGTAATGTGATTTGCAGTATGTGTTCTGTTGTTCCTAGTTGAAACAGCCCTGCCCGTATGGGGGGGTCTACTTCTAGATTGAATAAAAGTTCATTTTCTTGTTGGAGTAGTTGTTGGAGTTTAGTGGTAGCTTCTGATGGTGTTAACTCACTTAGGTTTTGTATGGGTAGTTCTAATTCAAAGGGGGGTTGAATTATTTGTACTGGTGTGCCGTTGATTTCACTGAAGGTAGTTCTGAGGGTTTCATGGCGAGCAATGATTTCGTTGAGACTTTTTTGTAGGGCTACATAGTCTAGTTTACCTACTAGATGTAGGGTTAATGGCATATTGTAGGCGTTGCTACTCAAGGCCATTTTTTCTATAAACCATAGCCTTTGTTGAGCATAGGATAACGGAATTACCTGCTCCCTAGAAATTGATTGAATGGAACTAGCTACAGATTTCTGAGTTATTTGTACTTCTCGAAGAAACTCTAAAATTTCTGTCTTGCGCTCCACTAAATTCCGTTTTAGCTCTGCTGTCATTACTCCCTTGGGAGCATAACATTCCAGTTGCTCTTGCTCTATCCAAAGTTTAACACCCAGATTTTGCAGGTAAGAAATAAAATGAACTGTTTTCATAACACAAACCTCTCATATTCTTCGGTTTCTGAAATTAACGTAGTCTTATCTTGGGGTAGCTGACGCAGCACTTCAATATTTTTAGCTATGCCAGCAATAGTTGGTGACTCAAATAAACGCTGTAAAGTCAGTTCATTCCCAAAAGCCTGTCGCACACGAGAAACAACCTGAGTTGCCATCAAAGAATGACCCCCCAAATCAAAGAAGTTATCGTGTATTCCCACCTGTTCTATACCCAACACTTCTGCCCAAATTTCTGCTAATACTTTCTGTGTCTGTGTCTGGGGAGCTACATACTCCGTTGACACACTACTGGCCACATCCAGTTCAGGCAATGCCTTACGGTCTACCTTGCCATTGGGAGTCAGAGGCAGTTGCGACAACACCATCAACCCCGATGGCACCATATACTCTGGCAACCGCGACTGTAGATACTCTCTCAACTGCGGTATCAGTTCCTTTCTGAACTGGGAACTCAACGGATTATTCCCATAATTATTCCAGTTACTTGCTACCACCGATTTTTGAGTTAGGGGTGTTAACACTATCCCTTCTTTGGCTAACTCACTGCTGACAAATACCCCATCCATCAATTGGGGACTTCCCTGACCTGACCAACACAACTCTAAACTATATCCATTATCTGAACTCAGTTCATATAAACTTTCTGGGTCTATAGTTTTGACTCCTTTTGACTCTAGCCTCTGCCTCAACTGCTGTACATTCTCTTTTGCTTTTGGCTGTGATAGCCACTCTACTAAATCTACATCCTTGGCTACTCTCTGATTCACTAAACCACTAAAGCAAATTGATTCTGGTTGCTTTTGTTGCAGATATGCTTTGATATCCTCATAACTCATATCTGCTCCACTTTCTACAGTCGGTGTGATTACTGATGCTGGCTGTGCTTCTATATGCAATAGTACGCTATAGCGATATTTGTTCAGTTCATTGTGTTCTGTTCCCCTCTGTAAACGGATTTGTACATGAGTTATTT
>WTKN01000219.1 GCA_011524395.1 Moorena sp. SS36440bin_2 | reverse complement strand
GTGATGGGGTGATGGGGTGATGGGGAGTGAAATCTTGTCTACTGTTCCGGTGATCCGGTGATCCGCTGTTCCGGTGATCCGCTGTTCCCTGGTCCCTGGTCCCTGGTCCCTGCTCCCTGTTTCCTATTCCCTATTTCAAAAACTCGATATCAAACGGAAAGATTACCATGAATAAATAGTGGTGAATTCGTGATTAATTTAATGACTTCCAGTTTGCTCAATACTCCCTCCCTCAATGCTCCGACTGTTGAAAAGCTACCGAATGGCTTAACCATTGTGGCGGAGCAGATGCCTGTTGAAGCTGTCAGTTTGAATGTTTGGATTAATGTCGGTTCCGCAGTGGAATCGGATCAGATTAATGGTATGGCTCATTTTCTGGAGCATATGGTGTTTAAGGGCACACCAAAATTGCAAAGTGGAGAGTTTGAGCGCCTGATTGAGCAACGGGGTGCGGTAACCAATGCGGCTACAAGTCAGGATTACACTCACTATTACATCACTACAGCTCCTAAAGATTTTGCCGAGCTTGCACCATTACAGCTAGAGGTGGTACTCAATCCCACTATTCCTGACCATGGCTTTGAAAAGGAGCGAATGGTAGTTTTGGAAGAAATTCGCCGTTCCCAGGATAATCCCCGCCGCCGCACCCATAGATGGGCAATGGAGACTACTTTTGACCAGTTACCCTATCGACGTCCTGTGCTCGGACCTGCCTCGGTGATTGAACAACTCCAGCCTCAGCAGATGCGTGACTTTCACGGTAGTTGGTATCAACCAGAGTCTATGACTGCAGCAGTGGTGGGGAATTTGCCAGTGACGGAATTAATTGAAATTGTCACCAATGGATTTAGTCAAGCACAGCCAAGGGCAATAGAAGATAGAACAAACCTTACCCCAGAACCAGCTTTCGAGAACATTGTCCGTCGGGAGTATGTGGATGAGTCTTTACAACAAGCACGGCTGGTGATGGTGTGGCGGGTGCCTGGTATACCTGAGTTGAAGGAAACCTATGCTTTGGATGTGCTGGCAGGAATTTTAGGACGAGGTCGTATGTCCAGGCTGTTTAGGGATTTGCGAGAAGAACGGCAACTGGTTACTCAAATTGGAGTTAGTAATATCACTCAGCGGCTGCAAGGGGTGTTTTACATTTCTGCTAAACTGCCAGCTGAGAATTTGGCAGAGGTGGAGAATGCGATCGCAAACCATATCCATCGCTGTCAGACAGAATTGGTCTCAGACTCAGAGATTGCGCGGATTCGGACCAAAGTCGCCAATCAGTTTATCTTTGGTAATGAAAAACCAAGTGCTCGCAGCAATTTATATGGTTACTATTACTCCCAAGTCGGGGATTTAGAACCAGCACTGAATTACCCTAGTCATATTAAATCAGTTAGTGCTGTTGATATCCAAAAGGCTGCACAGCAGTATCTGTCTCCCCATGGGTATGGTATTGTGATCGCAAAGGGAACAGGGAATAGGGAGTAGGGAGTAGGGAGTAGGGAGTAGGGAATCGGGGATCGGGAATCGGGAATCGGGAGTCGGGAGTAGGGAGTAGGGAATCGGGAGTCGGGAGTCGGGAATCGGGAGTCGGGAGTCGGGAACAGGGAAAAAATCCTGTTTACCTCATAGCTATGATAAACGCTATGGTGGTGATTTGGTTTTGAGTTGGTTTTACACTCAACCGTCAACGGTCAACACATTCCTTTTTTGCTGAATTGTTGCTGAATTCAAAATTATCTATAGCATTTATCCTACTATCCTACTTATAAGGTATAGTCAATTTTATTCCTCCTACTCCCTACTCCCTACTCCCTACTCCCTACTCCCTACTCCCTACTCCCTACTCCCTCTAAGATGTGGAAAGAAATTGCTGACCAGATTAGCCAAGTCACCGGTGAAACCTTTGAGATTAACCAGCGCCAATCAGTTGGTGGTGGCTGTATTAATCAGGGTTATGCTCTGGTCGGTAAGACTAATAAGTATTTTGTTAAACTCAATTATGCTTCTCAAGTCTATATGTTTGAGGCCGAAGCTCTCGGTCTCAAGCAGATGGTGGCAACCCAGACAATCCGAATTCCCAAACCAATTTGCTATGGCACTGCCGTGGATTGTTCTTATATTGTCTTGGAGTGGCTAGACCTTGGTGGCGGTAACAGTACCGAGTCTTGGGTAAAAATGGGACATCAGTTAGCAGCCATGCATCAGGCTGCTACTCCCCAAGGTTCAACCGAGATGGGTAAGTTTGGTTGGAATCAAAATAATACGATTGGTTCCACACCACAAGTTAATCAATGGATGTCGGATTGGGTAGAGTTTTTTGTAGACTATCGCCTCGGTTATCAGTTTCAGCTAGCACGGCGTCGCAGTGGTCATTTCCCCAAACAAGACCAATTACTGGCAGTAGTTCCTAAATTACTGGATCATCAGCCTCAACCTTCCTTAGTACATGGTGATTTATGGGGTGGTAATGCGGCTATTACCATGGCGGGAGAACCAGTAATTTTTGACCCAGCTACTTATGTAGGCGATCGCGAAGTTGATATTGCCATGACCGAACTATTTGGTGGTTTCCCAGCAGCATTTTATCGAGGCTATAACGAGGTGTGGCCTTTAGAGCAAGGTTACAAACAGCGGAAAAAACTCTATAACCTTTACCACATCCTCAATCACTTTAATCTGTTTGGTAGTGGTTATGAATCCCAAGCTAACCGGATGATTGATCAGATTTTGAAAGATTAATTCAGCTTGGAATAGGGAACAGGGAACAGCGGATCACCGGAACAGGGAACAGAAATCAGGTTTGTAGCTTTTTAATAAGATCAATAATCATTCGACTCTCTTCTCGAAGCAAAGAACTAATCAAGTCTAGATCTTTTTGATCAGATAATCCTACTCTTTCAGATAAAAGAATATGTGTTTCTAATTCGTTAATTGATGCTTGGGCAATATTCAAAAATCTGATATATTCAGGTGTTGATCGTCTTCCGTAGTTAAACTAAGCCGAGAAGTCGCCTTCTCGACTCGTCTGCAAAACGGCTCGTG
>WTKN01000324.1 GCA_011524395.1 Moorena sp. SS36440bin_2 | reverse complement strand
CAGGTAATATGGCATCAAAAATCACTACAATTCATTTAGAATCCCTGTAGCATTATTTCTATATTGTTATGTCAATATGACAACCGTTATTATAAAAATAATCAGCTATATTTAAGCGTTTTACTCTCATATCTTTATGAGAGTTTTTTTTACTAGTAATTCCTCAAGTTAAATTTGCTTTTAACTAACATATATAACTGAATTAGGTTAAGTTTTTGCGATCGCTTAACTGGTTTTCAATTTTTTTAAAATCAAGGTAGTTTTATTGTAAACTATCCATGGGCTTAGTGAAATAACCACTAAGCCTATTATCTTGTATTACAAAAGTGATCCATTTCCGCGTTAAGAATTTAATTCGCCACGGGTCGCACCTCTGCATCGCTACTCCCTGTTCTCTTCAAAATAACCAATGACTACTACCAACTCTTGGATCACTCGCCCAAAACCAAATCCTAAAGCCCGCCTGCGTCTATTTTGCTTTCCTTTTGCTGGTGGTGCTGCTTCTAGCTTTCGAACTTGGCCAGACCAATTGACACCGGATATCGAAGTCTGCCCAGTGGAACTGCCCGGACGGGGCAAGCGACTGCGGGAACCCCTGGTTACTGGCATATTGCCCCTGATTGAAACCCTAACACCAGCGTTACTGCCCTATCTAGATATCCCCTTCGCCTTTTTTGGTCACAGTCTTGGAACAATAATCAGTTTTGAATTAGCCCGTCAACTCCGGCGCGAAAAAGCCCCGAGTCCTCGACACTTGTTCATTTCCGGTCGCCGCGCTCCTCAAGTACCTCCCCGAAAACGTCCCCTTCATAACTTGCCCAAGTCTGAGTTGATCGAAGAATTGCGTCAATATAATGGCACACCAGAGGCTGTGCTAGCAAACCAGGATCTAATGGAGCTATTTCTACCGATCCTGCGAGCGGATTTCGGGATTAACGAAAACTATACCTACACTAGCGAACCCCCACTTAATTGGCCCATATCTGTTTTCGGAGGTTTGGAGGATACCGACGCCAACAGTGATGAACTTAATGCCTGGCGTGACCAAACCAGTAGCACTTTCACGATAGACATGTTTCCTGGTGGCCATTTCTTTATTAATAATAAAAAGGAGTGTAATCAGCTTTTGCAGCTGATCACAAAGTTTGCGATCGCGTAAAGGTGATTCCTCGGGTCTTTCCTTGAAACCCCCATCTGGTGTTCCCGTAGCGGAGGCCGTAGGCCAACGCGAGCGGGGAGCAAAAGCCTTTAACCAGCTTTTAAGGGAAATATGGCTAAACAATTACCAAGCTATAAACGGATTTTTGGATAAATTAATTTCCAAAAAGGCGATGAAGCCCGTTCAGTTTATTCTCCTGCTTCTATCTTGATGATTTGGTGAAGTGCTTCCGCGCTTATGCGATCGCATTATCGATGGCGATCGGGTGGGGATTGCGTACACTGATGGGGATTGGTTAAAATTAAGAGGTTACTTATTGTCGGTATGTAAAACCGTTTACATAAGGACAAAGAAAAGAAAATCCTTTCTCTTGGTGCGCGTTCACGCTTGTCGGGAAACCCGACCGGGGTCGCACCGCTGATAGTATCGGAGGGCGAAAATAGGGTAAAATCCATGAAAATTACATATACATATTGGAAAGAAGCAGATGGGATGTTTTTGGGCTATTTGAATGAATTTCCAGATCATTGGACACAAGGGGTTGATCTAGAAGAATTAAAAGAGAACTTAGCTGATCTCTATAGAACATTTACTAGTGAAGAAATTCCCGGAATTAAGAGAGTCGCAGAACTTGCGCTTGCATGATTTGACGCGAGTTAATTGCCTACTTAGAAAACTCCGGTTGCTATTTGATTCGACATGGTGGGAAACACGATATTTACCATAACCCAAATAACGGACAAACGGAACCAATTCCAAGGCATCGAGAAATTAATGAGCGATTGGCTAAAAAGATTATCAAAAGCCTGACACAAGAAAATTAAATTGGAATAAAATAGTGCGAGCGGGTTGGAAGGGTGATCTCTGTTGTCGGTTGGGTTGAGTGCATACGCTCTTGTAGGGTAGGTTCGATTACACCAGATCTCTCAAGACATTGTTACTATCGCTTTAGCAGAGCTAATCTAATAAAAACGACAGTGGACGACTCATATTCTGAGCAAAGCCAAGGAGTCCGCCATCCCGGTATTCGTAGAGTAATTTACCCTGTGAATCGAATAAGAAAGTTCCCCCTCGCTGGGTCACATAAGCCCCATTGGGCACATAAGTATTCCAGTGGCTTAAAACCTCTGTCATATTCCGCAGCCGCAGGGTTGCCAATTCAAAGGGTCTTTGAAAACCTTTGCCACCAGCCAGCCGGAAGAATGAGCCCTTGATCGGGGGAAGTGGTACACCTCGCACAACCTGCTCATCATCGAGCAACTGGGGAGCCTGACTATCGCCCCAATAGCCTCGAAATACTTCAGCTAGAGTGCCAGGACTACCAATACCCGCACACATCAGCAGCAGATTAAAGTAGGCATTTAGGGTTATTGAGAGCCCTGGTAGCTTGAGGGATAGTCCTGGATAAAGATTAAGCTGGTGGTGTAGCTGTGCATTGGCAGAGACAAACAGCCAATCCCCAGGAAACCCCGTATAGTTACAGAATCGCTTACCAGAATCACGATTGCCAATACCAACAGCTCGTATTACTATACCCTCGCTCTGTAACCTTTTTGCTTCCCGTTGCAGCCACCAAGCGTATTCGAGACTGTCGAAATCTCCAAGTTGAGGCCAGACAAGTACCAGCTGGCGGGTAGCTGACTCACAACCGCTTAGAAGTGGCAGGATGACTCCATCACTTACCCGCTCGCACTGGGTCTGATTTAAGATTGTGTAAGGATTCATTTTAAACCGGTTGTTTTAAGGGGAATATTGTATTAAAAGTAAAGCACGTTATTACCAGTAGGTCTACTCAAATTGCTGCCTCAATCAAAAGTATTTATCGGCCTCGATCGTAAATTCGGGACTTACTTGAAAGTACGCTCGAGTTGAGCCTGGTACAATCGCCAATCAACTCAATGAGTAAGCGATCGGGCTTAGATATAATGGACATTGGGTATCAAGAGAATAGATAGCTATCCAGCAGGGATAAGAGGTTTAATATCGTGTCAACACCTACTGAAGAAGCAGCAATCATTCGGACAGAGCGGGGATTGACAATCGCAGGTACACGCATCACTCTTTACGACGTGATGGATTACCTGAAGGCTCAGTATCCACAACAGTTGATCTCTGAAAAACTCGGTCTTAATAATGATCAGATTCGTTCAGGGCTAGCCTACATTGAAACTCATTATGTTGAGTTTGAAGCGGAATACCAAGAATGTCTCCAAACAGCAAAGGAAATTCGGCAATATTGGGAAGAGCGAAATCGAGAACGATTTGCAAAGATTGCAGCAATGCCTCCGAAGCCAGGTCAGGAAGCCCTCCGTGCAAAACTCCAAGCATGGAAAGCGCGAATTGAAGCCCAGGCATAGGTATGAACTTTCTGATTGACTACAATTTAACTGGCGATGCTGTTCTATTTTGGGGAACACTCTCTGCTGAAGGATGGCTCGAACTATTACCTATTCGCTTCTTTACATTTCAGGACGCTGATTTGCCAATGGATAGTAGCGATCGCGCTGTTTGGCACTTTGCTCAGAGCAACCAAATGATCCTGATTACCGCTAACCGAAATATGAAGGGAGAAGACTCTCTAGAGCAAACAATTCGTGAGGACAATACACCAACTTCGTTGCCAATTCTGACAATTGGTAACCCAGATCGACTTGACGAGAGTAGTTATCGGCAAAAATGCGCTACCCGATTAATTGAAATTGTGCTTGATCTGGAAAACTACCTGGGAGTCGGTCGAATTTTTATTCCGTAAATTCTTCAGCTTCAGTTATCCGTGCTGTTTTACCTAACCGGAAAGAAGCGATTGATTAGTACAACAAAATTTGGTAATAAAGGAGAAGTTAACTCATCCTGATCAAATAAGGTAGCAACTAGAGTTAATTTTACCTTGTCTCGGCGATATACCTCGACTTGCTTACGAAAACGATCGACAATCCAATATTCTTTTACCCCTTGAACTGAATATAATTTTACTTTCACTTCGCGGTCGCGTTTTTCATTTTCTTTACCAAAAGAAATGACTTCCACCACTAATTCTGGGGCTCCGGTAAGATGTCCAGCTTCATCTTCTATTTGAGCTAATCTTTCTTGGCTTACCCACACTACATCAGGAATCACATTATCAGCATCTGAGAAGATAATTCCGGGAGTAATAATGGTTTCTCCATTACCTGTTGATTCTGACCAATTATTCAAATAACTAAAAATTCTGCCACAAATTTGTTGATGTCGTCGGTGAGGCGTTCGAGTCACAAATAATTCTCCGTCAATTATTTCGTAGATTGTCCCTTCAGAGTGAGGCAATAGTTCTAAATCATCGATTATCCAACTGACTCGATCAATCGTTTCAGTCATAGCAATTATCCTGATTTAATATGTCTTAACTTAATATGTCTTAATTTTATCTATTTCTGCTTGCTAAATGAGAGAAGTTATTGCCTATAGACCTGTTACAAAAGCGATTTTGATACTAGGGAATCTTTGGGATTCAGACAACTTTTGCCAAACGTCTAATATCTAAAGGGAATTGAAATATTGCCAGAAATTCTACGAAATTTGAATTTCAATCAGAGCATCTTCAGGTAAGAAAACATCACCTTACCTAACTAAATCCCTTCCATATCACTCATAAGACGCGATGGTATATGCATTTTATGGGCATACAGGACTTCCACCAGGATGGTTGCGTTATCTTCTAAGCGAAACAGCACCGCATGGGGAAAACCTTGCAAGCGCCATTTTCTGAATTGATAGACTTGCAGATCCTCGTATCCTTCACCGGCATCGTAGAGAGCGCAAGCATAGGGATTGTTTTTGATGAAATCCAAGGCTTGCTCTACGGCGGCGATGAATCGTTCGGCCACATCTACTCCAGCACGATTTTTGTAATTCTGTGCATAGTCCCGCCACTGTCGCATAAACAGGGCACTTTTTTGCATGGAGAATGTCATCGTGCTATTTAACTGAGGCTATGGCGAATGGTGTCGGCATCATCCTCTGTCAGAGGGGTATAACTGTTCTCCTGGAGAGACTGCCGCAATAAGCTGTTTATGGCGTATCGTTCAGCCGCAGCAGTTTTTTCCATATGTTTGCGAATGAGATCCCGAACAAATTCACTGGGTGTTTCGTATAGCCCGTTTTCTCCTGTCATCTCGGCGACAAATTGGGCTAGTGGTTCCGGCAATGTAGCGTTGATGCGTTTGGGGGGCTGATTCTTCACAGACGGCATAGCACGCTCCTTGACAGCAAGTGTTTATAAACACTGTAACATTACATCAGCTAAAGGGCAATATATGCGAAATATTGCCCTTTAGCTGTCACCAGTGACACAGTCACTGCCTACTCCCTACTCCGAACGCACCCCGCGTGGCCTAAGGCCTCAGCTCTCTACTCCCATTAACAATGAAGCTCCCAGGCTTCCATCAAACTAATCCCGGTAAGAGTAGTTATCGAAACTAAGAGCCTAACACTAACTAATCTCAGGTCATCCCCCTAGTTGGCCAAACGTATCCAGAGAGATTAACCTTGTGATGTCAATTAATGGGTACAATTGCTCTGAAGCTTATCTGATGCTGGTCTTGAGATGATTACATATAGAGTCTTAGAGGAATGCGATCGCGCTTATCAACGCCCTTTGGGCTAATCGCATAAGCGCGGAAGCTTTGCTTCCGGAGCGTAGCGTGACCTGCATGTCAATCGCGCCCCGCGTGACCTGCATGTCAATCCCATAAGCGCGGAAGCTGAGGAAGTAGGCCACAACGCTTCATCGGAAAAATAAATCCCTAAATTACATGGGATAATCATTCAGCTATCAGCATTTAGCTAATGCACTACCCCCACCGCTGACGGCTGACATATCATTCTAGGAACAGGCAAGATGCCTGTTCCACAAAACTCCTTCATTTCATTATTAACCAACGCTTTCTCGCACTTAGTTCTATTTATTGTTCGCGGCGAGTTTATCCTGAATTATTGAGAAGATAAGCAACCTAGGATATTTCCAAATCGATCAGATATCTTAAGTTTCCAATCATATATGACTTTTCCTGAACCTATAAATATTGAAAGCCAGTAACTACTTTGTCCACTTTCTACTTTTCTTGGTGGGTAAATTAGGCTTTCAGAACAATTTATGGCTCGAACTTCGTAGAACTCTGCTTCCAAGTCTGTATCTAAAGATAAGCTTGTTACCCTCCATTTGATTAGATTTAATATATCTTTATCTTGTACATCTGTTCGGATGTTCAGCTCTGAACCTGGTTTACCAGTCATTGTGTCGATATCTTTAGTAACCGTATATATGGTTTTATTAAGATTGGTCTGGCTAATACTTGTTGGATTACTCATCGATGTGCTAGGATTGGTATAAAGTTCTAGCAAAGTTTCGCAATCAATTACTGTCAATACTTTGATGGTGTTGAATAGAATTAATTGTGACATGATTGTACTTTTTTTTAAAATTTATTGTTAATTTTTATTAAAAAATATCGGTTGATTACCGAATAATTAGGAAATAGTCAGCCCGTAAAGTGCGAACTTAAATAGTAAGATTGGATTCAATTTTGCTTATTTCTTTAAGAATCCCCCCGTTATCCCGCAAGGGTTAACGGGGGAGAACGTGTCAGATCTGAACTAGTTATTGGGAAGGGGACACCAATTCTTCTAGAGATTTTTACCTCCAGCTCTCAGAGAAAAGACTCAAGAAGTCTGGCTACTTCCAGATTAAGTAATGAAGAAGTCGATCGTTAGCTTACGACTGTTATCTTTGGATCCCAGTAGAAGTAACCTAAGACTTGTCCACGTCGATCTAATATTTTAAACTTCCAATCATATGTGATGAATCCTTGGTTAACTATCACATTTGCTAGCCAGTAACCATTTCCAACATGAAATGGAGGTGTAATTACGTTTCGATTACCTCCAGTGTACCGGAATTCGTAGAACTCTGCGCTCAAGTCGGAATCAAGGGATAAGCTTGTTGCCCTCCAATGTATTGTATCTCCTTGATCTGCTTTTATGTTCAGTTCGGGACTTGCCTGACCATTCATTTCATCGGAATCTTTGGTTACCATATATATGCTTTTCCGAAGATTGGTCGGGTTAATACCTGTTGGGGCATTTATATTTTTACTAGCATTGGGATAAAGTTCCAGCAAGGTTTCACAATCAATCGTTGTCAATACTTTGATAGCGTTGATTACACTTCCAGTTCTCATAATTTTGTCTCCATTTTTTGGGATGTTTGCTTTTAGAACCATGCTTTTATCATAGTTTTCATTTTAGGAGGGTTCCAGTACCCCTGAGGGTACCTTTTTTACTAGATTAAAATCACCATTATTCCAACCTTAAATCCTTAAATTATGGCTACTACACTACCCTCACAACCCTGCTACCTTCCTGCCCCCTGCAATTAGTTTCGCTGCGCTAAAAGCGATGGGGCTTAGGCCACGCTACGCGATTGACCTACGGTCACGCGGGGCGCGATTAGCCCAAAGGGCGTTGGCTAGCGAACGCACCTATACGTACGAGGGAATTTTCGTTGTAGTGATATATTACAAAAAGCCGTTTTTATCAATAAAAAGGTAATAATTCTTAATAAACCCTGGTTTAGTGTGTTGATTAACCTATAGACTATTTCGTACAGACATCCAGGGATAGGTTGTTGTAGCTGAAACCCACTTCTACCATTGCGATACTGGGAAGGAGCTGCTAGAAGCAATTGGCCCAAAGGGCGTTGGCTACGTGATTGACCTACGGTCACGCTATGCGAACGCACCAAACCAAACCCCACCGGTACCAAACCGATGGGATACATAAGTACCAGTAAATAGAATAGAAGAAACTCTTTTGTGCGGGAAGTAGCTAAGTCATGACAGTAGCCACCACACCTGTTGAAACTAATCCGATTGTGCTGAGGATGCCCCCAGCATTGGACATGGATGATGACCAGTTTTTTGAATTTTGTCAGATTAATCGAGATTTACGGATTGAACGCACATCAGAGGGAGAAATAATTATTATGCCCCCAACAGGCAGTGGAACCGGAGGTCGAAATTTCAGTCTCAATGGTCAGTTGTGGAGTTGGGTAGAACAAGATGGCACAGGCAAGGGTTTTGACTCTTCTGCTGGCTTTAAGCTTCCTAATGGTGCGGAGCGCTCCCCTGATGCCTCTTGGGTAACCTTAGAAAGATGGGAAGCCCTAACACCTCAACAACAGGAAAAATTTGCTCCTCTATGCCCAGATTTTGTGATTGAATTGCGTTCCCCCAGTGATAGCGTCAACGATCTCAAAGACAAGATGGAAGAGTACATGGACAATGGCGCGAAGTTGGGGTGGTTGATTGACCCCAATAATCGTCGAGTGTATATTTACCGTCCTGGTAGGGAAGTCGAGCAGTTGGACAATCCTGCTACGGTAAAGGGGGATGATTCGGTGCTGCCGGGTTTCGTCCTGAAGCTGGGGAAAATCTGGTAAGGGCAGGAGTTATCAGCACCATCGTCACTAGTAAAACTAAGGGTTTCTCCACCCTTCAATAATTCTAATTGCTACATTCAAATATGGGTTATCAAGGAAGTGTTCAATTGCTCCTTGACCACCTTCTTTGAGAGCATTAATTAGCCTTTCCTTCTTAGTTGGTGTAATGGCTGCACTGACAAAGGCTTCTTGCTGTGCTTCTGTGGCGGTAGGGTTGGTTTTCTCTAGTTGTTGGAGTAATTGCTGGATTTCAGCTGCTGCTTCTGGTAAGTTTTGGGTTGGTTCTGGTGTCACATTATTATTCTCAATATTTTGTGTAGCGTTGTCGCCTGTTGCGACCGGAGCATTAGCATTCATAGCATACCTTTGATCTATATTAAAATTCCGTGAATTATCTGACATATCACTCTCTGCTTTAGCTGTATTTGTAAAACTAAGTATAGGATTAGATGACTGCTTACTAGTAAAAGCATTTATAATATCCTTGATATTCTGCTCATAGCGAGTGTTAGCCTCATCTTTACCCTCTAGAAAAGCAATTCTTTTAGCATCTTCTAACCTAGCCTTATCATCATAACTTTCCAAAAATTGTCTCTAAACCTTACCCTTATCGATTGATTATGGAACTTCCAAGGTAAATAAAATATCATTTCCCTTCCTCTCAATTGCTTGAATCGAATCACCACTAATTTCAGGATTTTCCGCCATTAATTCTTGAAAGGCTTGACGAAATGCTTCTGGATTAACCCCATTACGCAGAAGAATCTGCACTGTATTTATAATCTTGTTATAGAGCTTTTCAAAATCCCCTGGTTCAAAAACCCGATTATGGTCATGGGGGCGGCGCTCTTGACTTCCCATAGCATTGGGTTTCTCTAGTAAAAAGACATACTGACAATCAACATTAGTTAACGTAGTTGTTGAATCAATATTCCACGCTTCTAAACGAGCGCCCGTCAAATAAGCATGGGTGAAATCAGTACCAACGCAATTAGCTTTAGTTAAATTAGCGGATTCTAAATTAGCATCCTCTAAAGTGGCTTCGCTAAGATCAGCCTGTTTTAGATTAGCTTGATTTAGCTTAGCTCCTTTTAAATTAGCACCTCTAAGATTGCCATCAACATAAGACTTATTGTAACCATTACCACTAACCAATAATTCTCTGACAGCTGTGTCAGCTAAGATAGTTTTACCTGGTCTAACTCGGTCAAGTTTAATAGTATCTCGCCAACAAGTACAAGTGATAATAGCCTCCCTTAAATCTGTACTTTTAAGGATAGCTCCCGTAAAATCAGCATTGGTTAAATCAGCTTTGTAAAAACTGGTTCCTCCTATGGCAGCAAAAGCAATAGCAATAGTGCGAATCCAGACATCTCTGGGGTCCCCCTTTAGAACATGCCAGCCCAGGTAAGTGGCAAGTAAGGCGAAGGCGGAGGCTATGGCAAAGGCGGAGGCTATGGCTATGGCAGAGGCTATGGCAAAGGCGGAGGCTATGGCTATGGCAAAGGAGGAGGCGGAGGCTATGGCAGAGGCTATGGCAAAGGCGGAGGCTATGGCTATGACGGAGACTACAGCGGAGGCGAAGGCTACAGCGGAGGCTAAGGCTATGGCGGAGGCTATGGCGGAGGCGGAAGCTACGGTGAAGCCGGAGACAAAGGCCGAGGCTATGGCAAAGGCCGAGGCTATGGCAAAGGCCGAGGCGGAGGCAAAGGCCGAGGCTATGGCAAAGGCCGAGGCTATGGCAAAGGCCGAGGCGGAGGTTATACCTAGACGTTGAATAATAGCAAATAAGGCAATTATTACAACCAGTGTTGTCCAGCCGAAGACTTGTAGTTCTACGTTGCTACCAGAGTAAAATACTAAGGCTACTAACACCCCACCAAATGAGGAAATAATTCCTGATAGTCCTGACGTTATCCAGGAAACCAACAGAAGAACGATTACCCACCTTTTCTGTAATCCTGCCTTCGCTTTACAGAACTTAGTTCCGGTTAGATTAGCATTCTTAAAGTTCGTTCCTCTAATATCAGCTTCACTAAAATCTGCCCCTGAAAGGTTTTCCCCCTGAAACGATTGACCCCTAAGATTTACCCTGCGGAAATCCCGTTCTCCTGCTGCATATCGTCTCAGAACTTCATTAGCTTCCATCAGCGAAAATCATATATAGAAAAGGGAACAGGAAGTAGGGAACAAAAATTATCACAATTTATTTTAATTGAAGTAAATTATGTATCGCTTTCTAGTATAAATTAAAACCAATAAATCAAGATTATGGAAATACTTTCGTAGGAATAAATTTGCTTGGGCACATAGGCTTCATCACAACCCTGCTACTGTCCCACTCCTGGGATGCGTTACGCACAGCCAAAGGCGATTGGTCATAGGCCACGCTACGCGAACGCACCTATACGAGGGAAGTTTAGTTGTAGTTATTTATTATAATAAGCAGTTATTGTCAATCAACTGGTAATAATTCTTAATAAACCCTATTGATTGTGTTTATTAATCTACATACTGTTCCAGACAAATATCCAGGGATAGGTTGTTGTAGCTGAAACCGACTTCTACCATTGCGATGTTGGCAAGGAGCCGCTAAAAGCGATTGACCTACGGTCACGCTACGCGAACGCATTAAGTTCTGGATAGGGTCCATCTCATTTTTGCTGTTTCACCTGATGGTGCGTTACGGGGCGGGCTGTTTCAACAAGGGGCGAAGAGGGGGAAAATGATGGCTCGCCCGCCCCTAACGCACCCTACACCATGAAGCTTCCACCACCTGGCAAGCCGTTCGCGTAGCGTCGGGCTTCGCCCGAGGTGGTGGTGTCCTATGCTAATCTGGAACTACCACTAGTCCACAGATCACACAAACAAACCCAGCTTCTAGGCGGTCGTCCAGGATTTTTACTGGAACGACCCTCACTGTCATTTCTGCGAGTGAGTTTAAACACGCCTCTAGCACCAATATTGTAAGCACCATTTAAATCTGCGTTAAATCGCTTACCTGAAGGGAAAGTAGCTAGGGAGTATTTTTTTGAATTCCTCTTAACCGTACCAGAACCATCATAAGCGAGTTTAGAGGTGTAAGCCGCCACAACTTCTATAACTTTTCCGCCCAATTCAGTCCATTTCATTTCGGTGAAATCGCGAATTTTAGATTTGAGCCATCCGTGAAATCTTTGCCGTAGGTTAGACCGTTTTCGTCCGCCCTTTGGCTTCCATCCCTTCAGGTTCTCAAATACAATTGCCTCAGAATTGAACTGTTTGGCAATCTCAACAATTCTCTTGGAAACAATATGGCCGATTTGATGGTTGATTCTTCGGCATTTTTCATAGGTCAAAGAGCAGAATCCTTTGTGAAGTTTTCCGCCCTTACCCATGGTCAATGATGCCCTCATGGATACGGATTTCAGCCGTTTGTCCCGACGGTCTATGTCTCTTCCAGGGTGAATGAATTCACGGTGAATTACAGTGCCGTCATGAGCAACAACTGCTATTGTTGCAGTCGTGTTTATTCCTAGATCGACTGCTGTTACATTTGCCTTTGGTTTTCTCTTTTCTGGCTTACAAGTAAATGGAACAGATAGATGACAGTATTTCTCATTGAATACCAACGAAGGAGACATTATTTTATTGGTTGCCACTAAATGGCGTTCCCTCAGACCAGTAATTTGAACGGTAGTCCAAATCCAATCTAGGCCATTAAAAACCTTAATCTCTACTTGGTCATAACCATGTAGCTTGTAACATTGTCCCTTGTAAAGAGCGGGATAGCAGCCAGTATTTGCATTTAATTTGGGAGCAAGCGCGTCTTTTCTTTTCCTGAAACCCGTTTGCCATTCCCTATAACGAGTGACGAAACTGCTTACTTGACCAGCAGAGAATGCGATCGCAGCACGACGTAGGTAGCTGGGGAACTTGTAAAAGGCTTGATTGAACTGAGGGTATTTTACGCTGGGACGTCTAGCCGTCTGATGCATGAGTTTTTCGACAGCCGGAGTCAGCTGATCTGCTGTTAATTCTCCCAGTTCAGACCAGTGGGTAAAAATAATGCCAACTAAATACCGACAAGCACGGCGATATACCTTAACCGTTTCCCCTAAAAGCCTTTTCTGATCTGGGGTTGGATTAAGCTGCCACTTGTCTGTTCGTATAACTTTAGTCTGCGTCTTCACTGGCCTAATAAGTTTTACTATAGTTAATATTTTAGCCTATAAAACATTGGACGACAATCGCCCAGCAATGCTCCCACTTTTTTTTAACTATTGTTATTACCGTGGACTAACCCCCACCTGGACGAGGTGGGGGAATGCGTCACAGGCTTTGTTCAACCAAATAAACCTTCTAAACCTTCAACCTTATAAACCTTCAACCAAATAACCTTATAAACCTTCAAGCAAATAAACCTTCAACCTAAACACTTAACCCAAGCCTCCCTTACCTCCGGTGAACCATACCAAAGCCCCTTCCTCCTAGGAGAATGCAGCACTTCATCAAGAGTAATATTAGTCGCTCCAGCCAAATGAGCAGCAGTAATCGGAGTAATCCCATCTCCCCAGCAATTCCCTTCGCCACAAGTGAGCTTGTAACTGTTGTAAGCCAACCAGCTGCCTAAACGTCGCTTACCATAAATTGCCTTACCAGCGACACAAATATAATTGACATCTTGGTGAAATGCCCCTGGATAGTTATCATTAACAAAATCAAGATTGCGTTTAGTCCAACGTTCCTGACTGAGATGGGGTGTACCCAGAGTCACTAAAGTAGAGATATAGGAATGAGCATTCCATAACCCTACCGAGTCATCAGTAACATCTCCATGAATCGTGTAAGGCTTTTCTCCTAGATATATCCTGGCAATCCAGCCACCAGCAGAGTGACCGATTAAATTAATCTCTGACGTGTTATGCTTCTCCAACTGCTGTTTAACAGCTTGGTCGATTTTTCGCAAGATTGGCACCACAGAGCGACCACCGAGGGTAGGAAACCAATCCTGTTGGCGTATTGGTACAGTAGTTGCGGCAATCCCTAGCTGTTGTAGTGATTGTTCTAAATCACGGTATTCACTAGCGCTAGCAAAATAGCCCGGTAAAATAACAGTTGGTAATGGCATCGGTGGTAATTTTAAATTTTGTAAATAATTATAAACTTTTGTGAAACTAGGTACACTTTATGGTATTAGCGTTGGACCTGGGGATCCTGACCTGATCACCCTCAAAGCACTACGTATATTGAAACAGGCACCAGTAGTAGCCTTTCCTACTGGAGTCCGTGGAAAACCAGGCATGGCTCAACAGATTGTCGCTCAATGGTTGGAGAATCATCAGGTGCAGTTACCCTTGACATTTCCATATGTGCAGGATACCGCTATCTTGACCCAAGCATGGCAAGTTGCTGCTGAGCAAGTCTGGAATTATCTAGGATTAGGGCAAGACGTAGCATTTGTGTGCGAAGGAGATGTGAGTTTTTACAGCACATTTACCTATTTGGCACAGAGGCTACAACAGTTACATCCTCAAAGCCTGATTCAAACTGTACCAGGGGTATCTTCCCCCATGGCGACAGCATCGGTTTTGGGATTACCCTTGACCATTCGTGATCAGCGCCTGGTCGTGCTACCAGCTCTCTATAATGTGGAGGAACTGGAAAAGGTTTTGGATTGGGCAGATGTAGTAGTCTTGCTCAAAGTCAGTTCAGTTTATCAGCAGGTGTGGCAAGTGCTGCATCGACATCAGTTGTTGGAAAATGCCTATGTGGTAGAACGAGCAACTCTACCGGAGCAGGTGATTTATCGTAATTTATGCGATCGCCCTAATCTGGCATTACCCTATTTTTCTCTGCTAATTGTTAAGGTAAACCAATAAGATAGCAAACCAATAGATAGCAATGTTTCAGCCATCGATGTAGTTGTCAAAATAGTTGTTATAGCTAGCCCCAGCACGATCACTCACTCTGATTTGCCAAGACTTAATTGAATAAGCATCTCCTCAGCCGAGAGCTTATTAGCAACCATGGAAATACGTCAACAATAACTGCCATGTCTGATGCTTCTTTAATTAAAAACGTCCCAGAAATGCTGAGTCACCCCCTAGTGATTTCTGTTACCGCTTCTCTGGGGGTTCATATGCTACTCGTACCTATCTTAGGTGATTTGTTGAAGAATCAAAAGCCTAAGGAAGAATCAATGGTGCAAGTGTTGGAGTTAAGCCCTCAACAACTCAACCGTGTGCCCAAGTCAGCTGCTCCACCACTGACCCTGCCAGCTGTACCAAATGCCAAGACTCCGGCCAATCCCTCCATCCCTTCGTTATTTAGTGCTTTCCCACCCCCTCCACCACCGCTACCTTCTCTAGAGTCCCTCAAGAAAATTCCCACACCCCCACCTCTGAGATCCCTACCGATAAAACCCTTACCCACAATTGGTAAGTATCCTTTACCACTGCTAAATCGCAAAAGACCGATTATCACCAGAGGGTCTTTCCCGATCAAGCTACCACCAAGACCCAGGACACCACTACCAGCCCCACCACCGCGACCTCAGTTCAAATTCGATACAGAGTCATTGAATCCAGGTTCCTTCCAAACCGGTTCCTTGCCAGTATTTGGGAATTCTACCAACCAGATTCCTGACCGATCACAGTTTCCTAACCAACAGCCACCAGTATCCGTTACTCCACCTGCTCCAAAACCACAATTTTCCATCACCCCTCCTCCTTCTGAGCCTACTAAACCAGCACCCCCTAGTGCGGTTGCGCTCGCACGACAACGTGAGCAAAATTTAGTAGCTCAAGTGCGGATGCGGCGGAAGCAACTGAGAAAAGATGTAGCCAATACCAGTGATGAGGAAGCTAGGAAAAACCTGGTGGAATGGATGGCTTTGGTAAAGGATACCTTACCCAAAAAGGAAGTCATACCAGAAGCAATAACAGTTAGTGCTACTTATCCCAAAGACGCTTGTATTAAGAAACTAGAAGGCACAACCGTTTTCGGAATTTTAGTAGGTGCTGATGGTGAAGTAACTAATGCACAGCTGATTCAGAGTGCAGGGTACGGCATTTTAAATCAGCAGGCACTGGAAGATATTCAGTTCCGCAAGTTTAACAACCAAAGTGGTACAACAAAACCCTACCAGGTCAAGGTAGCCTTTGACTATGACAAAGGCGACTGTCCTAGTCTAGCGGTTTTCCAAGAAACCGCTAACCAGCCAGTTCCAGCAAAGCCAAATACTGTTAGTGGGGAAAACGCTGCTGCCAACAATCCAGTAATAGTAGTTCCTAAGCCAGAAACCCCTAGCAATAACTCTGCTAATAATAACTCTACCGATAACAATAGGACAGTATCAGTTCCAGTAAAACCGAATAGTGCTAGGGAAAATTCCAACACTAGACCCAGAACAATATCAGTACCAGTGCGGGACAATACCTCTAGCCAAGACTCGACTCCTAAACCCAGAAGGGTGAGAGTACCAGTGCGGGAAAATACCTCTACTCAGGATGCCACTCCTAAACCGAGGAGGGTGAGAGTACCAGTACGGAACAATACCTCTACTCAGGAAAATACTCCTAAACCTACAAGAGTCAGAGTACCAGTACGAAACAATACCTCTACTCAGGAAAATACTCCTAAACCTAGAGCAGTGCCTGTACAGCAAAATACTCCTAGTCAGGAAAATACTCCTAAACCGAGGAGGGTGAGAGTACCAGTACGGGATAATACTCCTAGTCAGGAAAATACTACTCAGGAAAATACTCGCAACACTACAGCTGTTCCAGTCAAGCCAGCTCAAGCTACTAATGAAAACTCAGGGAAAGAATCAGTTCCAGCAGCAGCAGCCACTCAAGAGCAAAACTCACAAGAGGATAAAGCGTGCAAGTTCAAATCTAGATCAGCTCGCAGGCGCAATAGAATAGACTCCTTTACAACACCATCATCCAGGTCTTGTAAATAAGAGTTTTCTGTTAGTTAAAGCCTGGGTTATTGGTCAATGGAGCATTAACATTATTTGAGAATTAAGAATTAAGAATTGAGAATTGAGAATTAAGAATTAAGAATTAAGAATTGAGAATTAAGAATTAAGAATTGAGAATTCACCATTATGTATTCTTCATTCTGCATTCTTCATTCTGCATTCTTCATTCTGCATTCTGACAGACAACCTTGGCCAAAAGGCGACGCTACGCGAAAAACCCGATTACCGATTGGCAGGCAAACTGCCACCGATGAAGTGGACATCACTGAAGGTTTCAATCCATAGACGAGCGCCACAAGGTAGTGGGTTATCTGGCTGATAGGTAATTCGACATGGACCGAGGATTTCCACCTGGTTGCCATATAAATTGTTGCCACTTCGTTTTACTGAAATCACTGGTTTGCGTTCTTCCGGGCGTTTGTGGATATTCGAGCCAATGTGATTGCGGTTGACATTAATCTTGGCTAGAGCCGGAGGACGACTGGTACGCCATTTGCCTTTTGGTCCTCTAGTGCCTTTAATGATTTGAGGCATATTGTTGAACAGAGGAATAATCCAGAATTTCCCACTTTTATAAGCACCCCGGACGCGACCCTTCTCTAGGAGTTGTCGCAATCGTCTCGAAGAGATTCCTAGGAGAGATGCCGCTTCGGTAGTACAAACGCACTTGTTCATAAGTCTTTCTAAAAAATATTCCGATAGTTGTATTATAAAGGAAAAACAAGGATTAAGACAACCCCTGATTAGCGAAAAGGAGAAGGAATAGCAGGTAAAGAAACTTTCCTCTGGTGATCAAGGACTAATTATCATCTACGAAAATGGCGACCCTAGTGTTCGCGAAGCACCGATCTAGTAGCGAAATCGGTACTTTAAGTGCGATCGCGTTGCTGCAACCCTATAGGGAATTTAATAATTAGATGGGGAAAGCGCACCTTTGAATAAAATCAGCTGACCACTGACCACTGTTGGCGTAGCGTGGCCTACGGCCAACGGCTGTTGGTGAAGCACCGATCTAGTAGCGCATATGGTTAAATTTGATGCTGTGTTATTTGATTTAGGCTATGCTGTTGCTGGCGAGCTTTTTTTCCCTTTGAGAGTATTTAGTTTATCGAAGTATAAAAGGGTCTAGCTACTAACCCAGTGAAGTATTTTGCTGCACCGCAAAGTGGTTATTAGTATAGTAATGATTATCATATTAATAACACAAAACACTGATTTTCCCTGTTGCCTGTTCCCTAAAATCCCACACTTGTGTACCTAATCTATTTGAGTAATGCTACGCGCTTTTGTATTTGAGATGTAAACCTAGTATATATTTTTTTCTTGTACAATAAAATTCTATAGTTCTTGCCCCTCGTGCTTTTTGCCTGTTGTGTCCAAGCCTTTTGCGGCAACAACAAGTGTGTTTATACAAACGCTATATAGTCATTATTCATCATAACTATGAATGAATTGAGTCATTTTACTAGTGACCTAGTGACCTACTTACCCACTCAGCACTCAACCTTTTGCTTTGCTATTGATTTAAGTTACTTAATCGTGATATTATTAAATTTATATATATTATTTTTTCTCTATAAAAATAATATTAACTATAATATAAAAATAATATAATAATTTGCTTATTTTATCAGTATTATTCAGTTATATTGATGGGATTTTTAGCAAATTTCAGTCTTAAGGCTGATCTATGATAATTTTGCTTGACAATGTAAAAACTTAGTAAATATACTATTAATCGGAAAAACCATTTGGTTTATATCCTCATCAGGGAGCAATTAGACTGTCAAACGACTTTAGAATTGTGATTTCAGGATGGTTAATTACCTGATCAGTTACCACTTATGACGTCTATCGTCATAAGTTAGAGTTTCTTGATAATTCTGAAATCGTACAGAAGAACGAGTTTGGTTATCCCTGGATAAATCAGGCTCTTGAGTTCCGTGCTTTCAGCAATTCTGAATAATTTCAATAAAAGCGCGATGCCTCAGGTGCGACCAGGGCTAATTAAATTCGCCTTTAGGGGACACCCACGGGGTTTAAAAGGTGCGTTCATGTAGTATCTCTATCATCAGCATCACGGCGTTGGGCACACATAGCCATAGGCCATAAAGCACTGCATCAAGAGAGGGTAGCATCTTAAAAAGATTCAACGGTGCAACAGAATCCTAAACCTTTGGCAAATCAACTAAAAATCATACAGTCCTGGTGCAGACTTTATCCTAAATCAGCTGCTGTAATTCCTTTTTGACCCACAGTTACTAGACTAGGGCTATCTATTAAGGTTGGAATTAGATAGTAAAAAGCTGATAGTGAGTTCCGTTGAATAATTATCAGTATTGGGTGCTCATTAATTGTTAATTGTAAATTCACAATTTTCTCACAATTTTCAATTATTAAAGAAATCTAATAAACCCTAGTATAAGTAAGTGCTCAACTGAACGTGATAGGACAGATCAGCTAAGCAAGCTGAATTGTATCAGGTTGCTATATTGATCAAATTCAAAAATCCACTCTACCGTCATCGACACATTATGGAATCTTTGTCTCAACAAAATCAGCCACTTTTTGTTTTTGGGATGGAACGTTCTGGAACAACGCTCTTGCGGTTAATGCTGACCGCTCATCCTGATTTTTGTATTCCTCCTGAAAGTCTGTTTTTTGTTAATCTGGAGCCCAAATACGGTTCATCCCAAGACTTAAGCAATCAAATCGATAACTTCTTGACAGATATCTACGGTGATCCAAGATTTCGGGAGTGGAACGTTGACCGAGAGAAGTTGCGAGAAAATTTGACAGCTCAGAAACCACTGAATTATTCAACAGCAGTTGCCACAGTTTATCAAACCTATGTACAGAAGTTTGATGGTCAAGCTGCTTGTTGGGGAGATAAAAATCCTTGGAACATCTATCATATTGATACCATTCTCAAGTATTTCCCTAATGCAAGATTAATTCTAATTATCCGAGATCTCAGAGCAATCTATGCTTCCCTAAAAAGAAATGAGAAAAAATTTGCCAAGACTTGGAAGGGAGCCTGTATCGCTAATGTGGTAGCAACAACCCAACAATGGCAAAATTTATTCCAGGTCATTAAACACTATCAAAATGACGAGCGGTTTCATATCCTCTTCTACGAAGACTTAGTGACAAATCCACAAGAAGAACTTCAGGGAGTTTGTCATTCGCTCGGGGTACCCTTTAGCCAATCCATGCTGGAGTTTAACCAAAAAAATGCTCAAAAAAAATTGGTACCAACCCGCGAGCTAGGATGGCACGCCAAGACCTTTCAACCGGTTAGTAGCGATCGCATTGAGGCTTGGAAACACGAACTTAGTGATTCAGAACTAGCAGTCTTGGAGATTCTGAATTATAAAACAATGGTCCATCTAGGCTATGACTGTATTCCTAAAACGTGGCAAGTTCAAACGTTACTCAAGTTCTACGCAGATTATTCTCAGTACATCTATTGGAGACTGTCTAAAGCTAATCTTCAACGAGTTATAGGGAAAATTCGTGAGGGTTTAGTAACTCTTAAGACACTCCAATTATCCATGAGCAGAAAATTATCCCAAAACTCGATCCAATGAGGTTGAAATGAGTAGAAAAGCCTGACTTTACGGTCAGGCTTTTCTACTCAAGCTAATATATTAGGTGCGCCCCTTCCTGTAGGATAGGGCGCTTCGGGTCTATGGATCTGAGCGCCTCAATTATCAGCACTCATCAATGAAACCTGATGGCCTTGAGACAGCTGAGTAGTAATCACGGCCTGTTGCAGTATGGGGGTATTAACAACAGAATCATTGGCCAAAGAAAACAGGGGATTGGACAAAATCCCTGCCAGGGATGTCGCAATTAACGACATCACTAAACCGACCTGTAACGGACGCATACCGGGTAAACTCCAGCGAATTTCGGGATAATTCTTCACCACATCCGACATCTCTTGAGGTTCCTTCACTACCATCATCTTGACCACACGGATGTAGTAGTAAATCGAAACCACACTAGTTAGCAAACCTATTAACACTAAAGTATACAATCCTGCTTGCCAACCAGCCCAGAATAAATAGATTTTACCAAAGAATCCAGCAAAGGGTGGAATACCACCTAAAGAGAGCAAACAAACACTTAAAACCAAAGTCAGCAGTGGATCCTTGTGATAAAGACCAGCATACTCACTAATTTGGTCAGTACCAGTGCGTAGGGTAAACAGAATGACACAAGCGAAAGCCCCTAAGTTCATAAACAAGTACACCAGCATGTAGAAAATCATGCTAGCGTAACCGGCTTGGGTTCCAGCAATTAGACCAATCATCACAAACCCAGCCTGACCAATAGAGGAATAAGCTAGCATCCGTTTCATGCTCGATTGAGTTAAGGCAACCACGTTACCCAAAATCATACTTAGGATAGTTAAAGCAGTGAAGACAAAATGCCACTGATCGCTTAACAATGGGAAAGCAGTGATTAGTAGACGAATCGCTAGAGCAAAGCCAGCGGCTTTAGAACCAACGGAGAGAAACGCTACCACTGGCGTGGGAGAACCCTCGTAAACATCAGGAGTCCATTGGTGGAAAGGAACTGCTGAGATTTTAAAAGCAATACCAGCGATCGCAAACACCAAGGCAATCAGAAGACCTAGGGATTGACCGGATTCTAGGTCAGCAACGCCAAGTGCGATCGCACTCAACTGCGTTTGTCCCCCAGACAACCCATATAATAGGGAGACACCATACAAAAATACGGCTGAACTGGCTGCTCCAATCAGCAAATATTTCAAAGCGGCCTCATTGGAACGGGGGTCACGCTTCATGTAACCCGTCATCAGGTAGGAGGAAATACTGAGGGTTTCAAGGGATATAAAAATCGTGACCAGCTCCGTCGCCCCGGACAGCAACATCCCTCCTAAAGTAGCCGTGAGCAAAATGCCAATAAATTCTGCCAAGGATGTACCCGACTGCTGCACATAACGAATTGACATCAAAATCGTTGACACAGTCGATAGGGCAATGATGCCACGAAATGCCACACTCAGGGTGTCACCATTAAATTCTCCAAAGAAGGCGATGGGATTTGCAGCATCCCATTGGAAATACAGGGCAACTATGGCAGCAAGTAGACCCCCAATGGCTACATAGGAAATAGTTTGAGCAGACTTTTTCCCAGCAATCAGGTCAATGATTAACACTAGCAAGAGGGTAATAACTACAATTCCCTCTGGCAAAATTACCCCAGCATTCAACTGGGCGGCAAGATTGGCAAAATCCATAGGCTTTAATGATATGATCTATGGTTATTTGAGTATCCAGATTAACTTTCTTATCATATCGGTGATTGTAGCTAGTTGGGCAAAAGGCTTGTATACCTTGGAGATTAGACAAACTAGAATTCCGTATTTATGCCGTTTCACTGTCCTCTGTGCCACGGTAAGGTGAGACTAGCTGTGTCCTAAACCGCTTGTTTACAAATCTTTAAGCAGCAGTCAGAGGAATTGGGATAGGGGTGTACTTAGGGTTTTAACGGTGCTCTATTGGTTAGCCATCACTACATCAGCTATTCGTCGGTTACCTCTAGGTAAAGATTATTTCTAGCACAATCCGAAAAAGTAGGGAGTACTCCTGAAGCGCATATATATATAAGTATAAGTAACCCTCAAATTTCCGTACCTATGGTCAAGTTGGCTCACTCCCTTTCCGACACAGTTGCTCCTTGTTCGTGTTAGCCTGCGACACAAGTGGCGTACTGTAGAAATTAATAGGCAAGCTTATACTGCCATCAGGGGGTTCTACTTAATGCTGGAAAACTATGCTGGAAAACTATGCTGGAAAACTATGCTGGAAAAGCATGCTGGAAAACCCTACCCACACTCAGTAGGGAGGAAGCACATTACTGGCTTACTCCCTCTACCTTTGACAAAGACCTTTGAGAAATAGTATTTAAATTAGACTATTCAACACCGCCGCTATTGTTGAAACTCCGATGACAACCCTTGTAATTGTCGAATCTCCTACTAAAGCTCGCACCATTCGGAACTACTTACCTTCTAGTTACCAGGTCGAAGCATCCATGGGTCATGTCCGTGATTTACCTCAATCAGCTAGTGAAATCCCCGAAAAATACAAGGGGGAAAAGTGGGCTAAGTTTGGGGTGAATGTGGAAGCTGACTTTGAACCGCTTTACCTGGTTCCTAAAGACAAGAAACAGGTTGTCCAACAGCTCAAAGCAGCTCTGAAAGATTCTGATGAACTGATTTTGGCTACGGATGAAGACCGAGAAGGGGAGAGTATTAGTTGGCATTTGTTACAAATCTTAAAGCCCAAAGTGCCAACTAAGCGGATGGTATTTCATGAAATCACTAAGGATGCTATTCAAAATGCCCTACAAAACTGCCGTGAGATCGATGATCAGGTGGTAAGAGCTCAGGAAACAAGGCGGATTCTTGACCGACTCGTGGGCTACACCCTCTCACCGCTGCTGTGGAAAAAAGTGGCTTGGGGCTTATCAGCTGGTCGGGTACAGTCTGTAGCAGTTCGGGTGTTGGTGAATCGAGAACGGCAACGCCGTGCCTTCCGCAAGGGCAGCTATTGGGATTTGAAAGGGATTCTAGAAGCAGGAAGTTCCTTTGACGCTAAGCTAGTAACCCTGGATAAGGTTAAAATTGCTACCGGTAGTGATTTCGATGCCAATACAGGTGACATTATCGCAGGTAGGCAAGTCAAATTGTTGAGTGAACTGGAGGCTAAAGCACTCAAAGACAACCTGTACGATAAAGTCTGGACGGTTACTGATTTACAAGAACGACCTGTTACTCGTAAACCCTCACCCCCCTTTACTACCTCCACCCTGCAACAGGAGGCAAACCGGAAACTGGGACTATCGGCTCGTGATACGATGCGGACTGCCCAAAGTCTGTATGAAAAGGGTTTCATTACCTATATGCGTACAGACTCAGTACATTTGTCTGAACAAGCGATCACAGCAGCCCGTAGCTGCGTTGAACAAAAATACGGGGTAGAGTACCTTAGCCCCAAACCGAGGAAGTATACCACCAAGAGCAAAGGAGCTCAAGAAGCTCACGAAGCCATTCGTCCAGCAGGGAGTACATTCAAAACTTCTCAGGAAACCGGATTAAGCGATCGCGAATTTAAAGTCTATGACCTGATTTGGAAGCGTACCGTTGCTTGTCAAATGGCGGATGCTCGACAAACTCAAATTGTGGTTGATTTGCAAGTGGAAAATGCCGGATTTCGGGCTACTGGTAAGCGCATTGACTTTCCTGGTTATCTAAGGGCTTATGTGGAAGGGTCTGATGACCCCAACGCTGCTCTAGAAAACCAGGAAGTGATTCTGCCAGCTTTGAAAGTGGGGGATCATCCTAACTGCAGAGAACTCGAAGCTATCGGTCACGAAACCCAACCCCCAGCCCGTTACACGGAAGCTACCTTGGTCAAAACCTTGGAACAAGAGGGGATTGGTCGTCCCAGTACCTACGCTAGTATTATTGGTACTATCATTGACCGAGGCTATGCTCAGAAACTGAAAAATGCCCTTGCTCCCACCTTTACGGCATTTGCGGTTACTAATTTGCTCGAACAAAACTTCCCCGACTTGGTGGACACGAGCTTCACGGCCAAAATGGAGCGCACCTTAGATGACATTGCCAATGGGGCAGCGCAGTGGCTTCCTTACCTGCAGAACTTTTATTTGGGAGAAAAGGGTCTTGACAACCAAGTCAAGGAAAGGATTAATGAGATTGACCCCATTGTTGCCCGTACTGTGGAACTAGAAGACCTCGATGCTAGAGTCCGGATCGGGAAATTTGGTCCCTATGTCGAAGTGGACAATGGCAATGGTGTATTTACTGCTTCGATTCCCCAAGACCTCACCCCAGCTGAACTAAACATTGAGCAGGTTCACGTACTGATTCAGCAGAAAATGGAGGGGCCAGAGAAATTGGGACTACACCCGGAAACTGGTGAACCAATTTATATCCTCAATGGCAATTATGGTCCCTATCTACAGCTAGGTGACGTAACAGAGGATAAGAAGAAAAAACCCAAACGTGTCTCCTTGCCTAAGGGGGTAAAGAAGGAAGATGTACACCTAGAAATGGCTGTTGGTCTCCTAGCACTGCCCCGCCTTCTCGGTCCTCATCCGGAAACAGGCAAACCCATCAAAACCGCAATCGGACGCTTTGGTCCTTATGTTGTCCATGACCAAGGGAAGGAGGGCAAAGATTACCGCTCCCTTAAAGGTGAGGATAACGTCTTGACAATTAGCCTAGACCGTGCATTAGAGCTCCTGGCACAACCTAAGAAGACAAGGGGCGGTTCTCGCAGCAAGACTAAAAAACCCTTACGGGAACTAGGGGTTCATCCTAAGGATGGGGAGCCAGTCAATATCTATCAGGGTCCCTATGGGATATATGTCAACCATGGCAAAGTTAATGCTTCTCTGCCAGAGGGAAAATCCATGGAGGAGTTAACCTTAGAAACTGCCTTGGAACTCATAGCAGCTAAGGCTTCTTCGGGTAAATCTGGTCGCAAGTCCAGTAAATCAACTACTTCCACCAAAAAGAAAACCTCTGGGAAATCCACCAAGAAGACTACTAAGAAAACAAAAGATGATGAACAAGAGGCTAAGTTAGAGAGTGAATAAGTAATTGTACTTGCTGACAAACTGATTCAACTCAGGATATATATAATAAGGTGTGACAACACACTTGTCAAGTGGAAACTAGGAAGTTTGAATTGAAGCAAAAACTCTTATCCTTTATTCATGTTCCTTCATCCTTCCTGCTGACCACTGCCTCTTTACTCATTTCTCTGAAATTCCCCCTTTCGCCTATTCTTGCTCAAGACGAAACTAGTCTTGAGCAAACTAGTCTTGAGCAAACTAGCCTTGAGCAAACTAGCCTTGAGCAAACTAGCCTTGAGCAAACTAGCCTTGAGCAAACTAGTCTTGACCAAGTCACTCCACCCCAGCAGCTCTATGTTAAAGGTCGCCAACAGTTAATTACAGGTCAATTACAAGAGGCTTTAGAGAGCTTCCAGAAGTACCTAGAACTTAAACGAAACATTGGCGATCGCTATCAAGAAGGAGTAGCGCTATATTTTATTGGGTGGGTTCATGATGAACTTGGTCAATATCAATTAGCAAGGTCGTTCTTTGAGCAATCCTTAGCAATTGATCGAGAATTAGGCGATCGCACCGGGGAAGGGAGTACTCTTAATAATCTGGGGTTAACGTATTCCAACTTAGGGGACGATCAAAAGTCCCTAGAATTCTATCAACAAGCCTTAGCCATCTACCGAGAAGTGAGCAATCGTGGCTACGAAGGCAGGACTCTCCATAATTTGGGGAATATATACTATAAGCTCGGTCAGGACAACCAGTCCCTGGATTCCTACCAGCAAGCTCTCGATATATATCGAGAAATACTGGATAATTCCCAAAACAATTCTCTAGTGTCACAGGCAGACGAAGGAACACTGCTCAATAGCCTAGGGTTAATTCACCACCGTCTAGGCAACCACGAACAAGAACAGTTGTCCTATCAGCAAGCCTTGACTATTGCCAAGGAAGTAAGCGATCGCATTTCGATGGGAATGCTTCTGAATAATTTAGGTATCGCTTACCATCGCCTGGGAAAGTACCAACAAGCATTAGAATTCCACCAACAAGCCTTAGTGATTCATCGGGAAGTGGGTTCATTAGCTGGGGAAGCATTTACCTTTAGGACTATTGGTGCTGTCCTGGCGGCACAAAAGCAGCCAGAACTCGCCATTATTTTTCATAAGCAAGCAGTAAATGTATATCAGTCCCTGGGGCAAGATGTCACTAAACTGTCTCAGGAAAAACTGTCTGAGGAGCAAAAGCAGTCCTATAAACTTAACTTGGATAATGCCTATCTGAGTTTATCTGAGTTGCTGCAGCAACAAAAACGGGTACAGTCGGCGCAACTGGTGCTAAATTTATTCCCAGTGCCAGAGCAAAAAGACGATTTGTCTAATCAAGACAAGACTCAAACTAGGGTTCACGAAAAAATACCATACTTACCTGAAGAGGAGCAAATCAAAGCAGGCTATGAAGCTATTTTGCAGCAGCAGCTTTCCCTGAGGGAACAACTCAATCAACTGATTACTATTCCGATAGCAGAAAGAACTCCTATTCAGCAAGACCGTATTCTTGAGTTTAGGCAAAAGGAGCAGCAGCTGACCCAGGAATTTCTGCAATTCCTCAACAGTTCTAAGGTTAAGAAGCTAGTGACACAGTTGAGGGAATAGTGAAAATGGTAATTGGTGATTGCTAAGCGATGCAGCGCGGTCTTGGGGGTTCCCCCCATGAGCGACTGCATCAAGAATTGCCAGTTAGTTTTTAAGAGGGAACAGCGGATCTGGGAACAGCGGATCTGGGAACAGGGAACAGCGGATCTGGGAACAGGGAACAGCGGATCTGGGAACAGGGAATGGATATCTGCTACGGCCTTCTGATATCTAAGGTCTGGAAAATGCATGCATGTTCCAGACCTTACTCCATTTTTTTTGCACTTTTTGACAATAAAAATGCCTGCAACCCTTATATTTACTACTTCTTAGCTTTATTCAGCAAGCCCTATGTACGGGCGCCCTTGCGGATCGGCGTGCCGTCAGGCTATACGGCCGGCCGGGTAAGGGCGATCGCGCCGCAACTCGCAAACTAGGAATTTCCTTGGGGCGATCGCTCTCTCCTGGGAGTGTGATTTTACTCTCAGGAAACTTG
>WTKN01000372.1 GCA_011524395.1 Moorena sp. SS36440bin_2 | reverse complement strand
ATAGATCTTTCCCGACTCACTCTATACAATAAGTCTACACCCGGATTTGATATTATATCTATCAACAGGTTCAGGAGTACGAAACACAACGGGTTAAAAACGACTCCACCTATTGGTTAGTCTTTGAGTTACTGTGGCGCGACTATTTCCGATTTATCTGTGCCAAGCATGGTAATCGAGTGTTTCGCCAATCTGGATTACAAGGGGTAACCATACCATGGAAGGAAGACTGGAAGAGATTTGACCTGTGGACCGAGGGAATGACTGGTTTTCCCCTAGTGGATGCTAATATGCGGGAATTAACAGCCACAGGCTTTATGTCCAATCGGGGTAGACAAAATGTTGCCAGTTTCCTGACCAAGAATCTGGGGATAAACTGGCAGATGGGAGCGGAGTGGTTTGAGTCGCTGTTGATTGACTATGATGTGTGTAGCAATTGGGGCAACTGGAACTACACAGCTGGGGTAGGCAATGATGCTAGGGGTTTTCGCTATTTTAATATTAAGAAACAATCCAAAGATTATGATCCCCAGGGAAAATACGTCAAACATTGGCTACCAGAACTTACTTCTGTCCCTGCCAGGAAAGTCCATGAACCCTGGACATTATCATCAGATGAGCAAAAGCGCTATGGGCTAACAATAGGTGTAGACTATCCTCAGCCTGTAGTCGATTTGTGGAAGTCAGTCCAACAAAATGAGAAGGTCTACAATGCTGCTCTTAGCCGTCAGTCTTAGCGGTTGGTACAGCACTATATGGGCTTTTCCTTTCGGTGAAGTATTTCCATTTGAGTGTTGACAGTCAACAGTTAACGTTCAACACTCAATTAGCCAGCCATCAATTAGCCAGCCATCAATTTTCCCCTTTCCCTGTTGATGTTGATAAAAACACAGATAGACAGGATTATATGGTTGAACTTCCCCAACTGTCTTGGATGGGGATTCCCAGGCACAACCAAATAGATTGTTATCTCCTAGGGCATAACTTTCCCCCGCACCGGGGGTAGCTGAGTAAGGTCAATTCCCAGTTTTTTAAGACCTTTCTCTTTTATCTTAACACTATTTGAAAGGGAAAAGAATACCCCATACTATTATTTTGGGGTATTCTTTTCCCTCTCAAACTCTTCCTTTTGATAAAACTGTGCCATCTATCTGTGTTTAGCAATCCTGGTTGGATTCCTGTTTTGCCTTACTCAGTTCTCAGGTTACGATAGTGGTAACTTAAGGGCAGGGTGAGATTCTGAAGGACGAATTCGGTATTTAACCAGATTGGCGAGATCTTGTAATTGACCAATTGCTTCAGCACCTTCCAACTTCATCAGTTCTCGGTCATCGCGCATTTCAGTCCAAGTGATCCCGTAATCTGAAACCAAAAATCGAATCAGGTGATTGTCCCCCAAGCTAACCATAAACGATGCGCTATTCATCTGACCACCACAGGTGTAGCAGGACGCTAAATAGCCTTGGTTTTCTAGTACAATTGCCAATGCCTGGAGATTCATTACTAAATCTCTGACAAATTGACGGTGCTCCTCTGCAAGTCGTATAAACACGTCTGTTCTCCAAACACCACTCCTAGATTTTAGAGCTTCTATTCTTTATTAAAAATTTAATCTTCATGTTTAAAGATAAATCAGGATAGAATTGGGGGATTTTTATAAAAAATAGACTGTTGTCAATCTTTTCCTTAATCTCTTGCCTTGTTCTATCCCAAAATCAACCTATCGGTCAAGGCAAACTGGCTCCCTTGTTACAATTTTCATGAGTCAAGGGATATACATTAGTAGTTTCTATATGTTTATCGAAATTCTTTAACTAACCTAACTACGAGTTGAAGTACAACCGATAGTTCCGTGTGATTAGGGAGTCGCACGATGTTAATTTACTTGCCACCAACCAAATGCAGGTCCTATAAATCTCACCGTTAGCCAGAAGACAATCATAAAGACAATACCAGCCCAAGCTCCCTTAGTAGTCCATTTAACAAACTGCTCACCCTGACTTTTAGTTATCGGGAGCCATGGAAATATGTTGGCTTCTTTCCCGTAGTCTTGTCCCAGTGCTGCTTTCCGGCGTTTTGCTTCACCCATAATCGTTCTTAATCACTCAGTGATAATAATAACCTATGCATTGAACAATGGTGGGCATTAGCAGAGCAGGTGTAGAATTTCTTAACTTTAGGAGATGATCAGCCTTGGCAACCTCAAGAAATTTAGGGTTGTCGCCAACAGTATCATCAAGGCTGCCCTGTCTTGATGCAATAGCGAGTGGCGCATGGGTCTGTGTGCGGAACCTGCGTCCGCACCGCTGTTTGCCCCGTGGAAACCACGGCAGTCGCTCATGGTTAGAAGTTACCGTAAGACAGGCTACGGTCAGCCATGCAGTCGCTCATGGGGGAAACCACGGCAGTCGCTCATGGGGGGAACCCCCAAGACCGCGCTGCCTCCCCAAGACCGCGCTGCCTCCCCAAGACCGCGCTGCCTCCCCAAGACCGCACTGCGACCCGTGGCGAATTAAATTCGCCACGGGTCGCACCTGAGGCATCGCTATTAAAAAATATTTACCCCTTTTCTGCATAACCTGCTAACTATAAAGGCGACCCTATCTTACGGTTTCGTCTCCGGGGAAACCCCCGTAGGTCGGCAGGGCTGTTTTTTGCGTCGGACTCAAATGCCATTGGTGGGGAGGTGGGGAGATAAGGAGATAGGGAGATAGGGGGAATTTTTATTCATAATTTGGTATTTTTCACCTTAAAAAAACCTTCTCTCCAGCACCGCACCTGCCTTTCACCCGTAGAAAAAGACAATTTATTCATGAGCAATGTTACAGCCCTGCCCGTAGGTCGGGCTTTGGTGCGCTGATTGACCTTTGGTCACGCTACGCTCCGGAAGCGAAGCTTCCGCCAAAGGCGATCGAATCTAATTATTAAATTTGCGCTTATTGTCGCACCATTAGCATCCCTTTCTTATGCCCCACACCCTACACCCGTTCCCCCTACACCCTACACCTGAGGTCAAAGTAAAAAACCTACCCTTATGAGCGAAGATCGGGGGGCAGG
>WTKN01000179.1 GCA_011524395.1 Moorena sp. SS36440bin_2 | reverse complement strand
AATACTTTATCAAAAGCACTAAAATTGACAATGCCAAATTGCCTGATTAGTATAGGGTTTTTCAGAGTAGTGAATTAATTAATTTTGAAATTAGCCAACAATTTTAATAAAACCTCCATCTCCCCATCTCCCCATCTCCCTACTCCCATGGAGAACCACTACAGTCTATAATATGTAAAGCGCAATAAAAATTAGGAGGTGATCGTGATGCTGTTCAACTACCAATACCAGGCTTATCCAAGTAGTCAACAAAAACTAGAACTAAATGATTGGCTACGGATTTGTCGATACTGGTACAACTGGCAGTTGGGCGATCGCTTTCGGTGGTGGAATGAAAACCGCACTGCTGTTAATTCTTGTCCGTTGATTACTTATCTACCAGAACTCAGAGATAACCCCGGTTATTTCAGTCAAAAAAAGCTGTTACCAATCTGGAAAAAAGACTTGGTGACAGTTGTCCACTCAGGTGAATTGCTGGACTTTACCCGAGTTCCGGCGAATACTTTACAGGACGTATGTAAAAGAGCAGATCTGGCTTTCAGTCGATTTATCAAAGGCGATTGTAATGGTAGTCGTAGCGGAAAACCTAGATTTAAAAATCAAGCTAGATACAGGACTTTAAAGATAAATGGGAAAGACTGTTTTTCTGTAGCTAGAATCGAGAAGAAATGGATATGGCTAAAGATAAGTAAACTCAAGGGCTGGCTTAAGGTACGCCTACATCGTCCGCTGCCCGACGGGTTTAAGATCAAGAATATTCTAATCACCAAGAAAACCGATGGTTGGTACACAACCTTATGCTTAAAAGATTCTACAGTACCAACGCTTACACCAGAAAGTGTTATTCCCACTTGGGATAATAGCATAGGGTTGGATGCGGTACTTTACGGAGACGATTATCTAGCAACATCTGAAAATACCAAACTACCTTCTCTTAAGTCTTACCGTAATAATCATTCTGATCTAGAAAAGGTACAGACAAAAAAGAATGCCAAGACAAAAGGCAGTAAAGCTAGAAGGAAATTGCAATCGCGTGAAGCGAGAATACATCAACGGATTGCTAGGAGCCGAAAGGATCATGCCTATAAAACAGCTCATGTTCTGGTTAGAACCGGAAAAAAAGTTTTCTATTATGAAAATTTGAACCTTAGTGGTTTAAATAAACGAAATAAACCCAAGCCAGATGGGAAGGGTGGATATTTGCCTAATGGACAGTCGGCTAAATCTGGATTAAATAAGTCTTGGTTGGACGCAGGGTTTGGACAGTTCTTTGAGGTACTGGACTACATAGCTCGAAAAGCTGGAGCAGTAACGAAAAAGTGTAACCCTGCCTATACCTCTCAGCTGTTAAGCTATCGAGACGAGTTTGTATTCACGGATTGCGACCTCCGCGAGTATTGGGATGAGCAAGAAATGTTATTGGTTGATCGCGACGTAAATGCTGCAATTAACCTAAAACGAGTGGGGCTGGGCGTGTTCCCCACTATAAAACGCCGTAAAGGGAATCCGGTTATAGATAGCTCTATAACTAATAGTACCTCAAAGGAAGTTTTAGTAGCTCTAAGGAGTGCTAGAAGCTTACACTTAACGGATAGGGAAGTGTAGGAGCGTCACCTATGGCAAGTGATCATGACCGTAAGGGATACTTCTTTGGAGCCGCTACGCGATCGCAAATTACTCGATTGACCGAATGTCACGCTACGCGATCACAAATTACGCGATCGCAAACAAGAGATGGATCTAGGCAGCTACTATGTATCTTTGCTAGAACTATTAAAAGATTGATTGTAAGGAAACAAAGTATCCAGTAATCGGTTCAAGCTCCCCTGCCCATGAACAGTAGGCTGAGTCTTAGGAGCTGGTGATTCTGTCTGCGACTCAGGGGTCGTCTCAGCTTCAATAGTTTCTGTAGTATTAGTTTCTGTAGTATTAGTCTCTGTAGTATTGGTATCTATAGTATTAGTCTCTGTAGAATTAGTCTCTATAGAATTGGTATCTGTAGAATTAGTCTCTATAGAATTGGTCTGCGTTGTATCTGTTGTATCTGTAGCCACCGTATTACTAGTGGATGGCACTTGACCATTCACAGATTCCGTGGTAAAGCTGTTCTCAGGTACAGGTGATGACAACTCCTGAGGTTTCTGCTCCAAGGTATCAGGAGTTGGTTGAGACTCTTCCGGTAATGGACGCCCCTTATCTCCCAACACCGACGCTGAGGGCACCACTTGTAAGGATTCTACAGAATGATTCCAAATTGTGGTCAGGGAGCCAATACTAGCATTAGTGCCAATTTTTCCCTTCCCCACGACCAGAACCCCAGCGCCTAAACTCGCTCCTGATTCCACCTCCACAGTACCTTTGTGAGCATGAATAATTGCTCCCATACCGATACAAACACCGGCTGCAATCGTTATTTTACTGTCTGGATCTGCTCGCAAAATTACCCCTGCTGAAATAACAGCACTAGGATCAATGCTCACATTTCCTTCCACGTATATATGAGAATTATTGCTCAATAGAAGTTTAGGCAAGTGCATAATTTTTGGCACAATCGACTTCGCTGCAGTTGTCGGGGTAAAGAATTCTGGGTAAACGGTTTTGGGATTAAATTTGACTCTAGCACTATCATTTTTGAGGGCTTCTTTACCGTTGCAAGAAGTCTAATACCTATCAATAAGCTGGTCTTGATTTAAATTAAATGGTTCTCGCAGCAAGGGAGTAGGGGGATAGGGTTTGACGGTTTTTTTTCTAAGGGATGCAGTGCGGTATTGGGGCTTCTTCCCATCTCCCCACACCTCCGACACTTCCCAGACTTCCCACACTTCCCTATCTGTTCCCTGTTCCCTGTGCTAATCTTATAGATTACGGCCTTTGAATCAGCGTCTCTAGAACACGCCGTTTAGCTTTCGGATCAATACCAATTAACCGTACATACTCACCCGAATGTTCAACCAAGCAGCCTTCCAGACCTTCAATCACATCTGAAACCCGAGTAGAGTCAATGGGGGAGCAACTCTGCCAAGAACTGGTGCGGAATCGACGTTTATCCGCATGTTCAGTACCAATGCGAAAACCTTGGGACAACAAGTTACGGATCTTATCAATGATATCTTGACTCAAGGATGAACCAGAAGGGCTGCTGCCATTGAATCCTGAGGATTGCGTTGAACGGGGAGTATAGCTACTACTACTAGGGGCAGATTTAGCACCAGGGTTGACAGTGTCCCCAGGTTTTTGAATAATCTTTTCCATCACCCGGCGCTTGGCTTGCGGGTCAATGCCAATCAGTCGGACATACTCACCAGCGTGGTCTGCCAAACAAGCCCCTAGGTCTGCCAAAGCTTGTGATACATTATCGGAACTTATGCCAGGGGCACTCTTCCAGGAACTAGTCCGGAAGCGACGCTCATCAGCATACTCAATACCAATCCGATACCCTTGGGACAACAGTTGACGAACTAGATCATCCACTGATGACTCTAAGCCATTGTTAGACACAGCCGCAGCAGGTTGGGGAGCAGAGCTGTAGGGGCTGTAGCTGCTTGAACGAGATCCAGTGGAACTTCCAGAAACAGGACCACCGGGTTTTTGGATAATCTCTTCACACACCCGGCGCTTAGCTTTCGGGTCAATCCCAATTAGTCGGACATACTCACCAGCGTGGTCTGCCAGACAATCACCCAAGGATTGGAGCACTTCTGATTCACGATCGGAGTGTATTCCGGAAGCACTCTTCCAGGAACTTGTACGGAAGCGACGCTCATCAGCATATTCAGCACCAATTCGGTACCCTTGGCCTAACAGTTGATGAACTCGTTGTTGAAGCTCTGAACTTAATCCTGTATTTGAAGACATTGATCTGAAAGATTTATGGGAACTATCAGGGCTGCTATGACCATTAGAGTCAGCATTTTCGGCAATTTCCTTGCGGATGGGCATCATGCAGGAATCATCCTCTGCACACTGATAACCCGCCCGCAATGCATCATTGATTGCCACCACATGGTTAGCAAACGTTCTATCTTGCTCTTCTACATCCGGTAGTCGGTCAGCTTGCTGCTGATTAGTAATCACCGCTCCGGAAGGAACATATTTACCGGGAGGAATTTCGACATCCTGAACCAGGGCATGCATCATCACAATACAGCCCTTGCCAACTCTAGCATTAAACACCGTAGAGCGAAAGCCAATAAAGCAATCATCCCCAACATAAGCAGGACCATGAATCAGGCTCAAGTGGGTAATCGATGCATTCTTGCCAATCCAAACCGAGTACTCTTTCTGGTCATCTCCAACAACCCGACCGTCTTCAAGACCATGAATCACAACACCATCTTGAATATTGGTGCCTTCACCGATGTAAAATGCTCCCCCTTCATCAGCTCGAATCGAGGTTCCCGAAGCAATCAATACATTGGCGGCGATCTCTACATTTCCAATAATGTTGGAAAAAGAATGGACATAAGCGGTGTCATCAATTTTTGGTTCAGCCAGATTTCTTGACCACGGTGTTGGGGGAGCTGCCTGGGTGCTAAATGCCATAGATGTTTTCCTCCTAATTTTTATTTGAGATACACTTTCATGAAATAGATTTTTGTCAAGCCCCACATTTGAGGATTGGGGTTAGTTATTTCTGCTGCTCCCACTCGGGAAATGTAATCACGCAGAAATTGCTAGATTTTTAATAGTTAACCTCTACCGTTATGGCTTATCGTTACAAATAACTGCTTTGGAAAGCTATTGGGACCCTCGTCAGAATCGCGCAATGGATAACCAGGCATAAGCTACTACCCAAAGCTACTACCCAAAGCTACTATTTTCCGAACCTACTCACTAATACTGGTCTTTTTTGCTGTAGAGCATGCTATTGTCCACACTGACCGTGTCAATAATCCCCACCACCATAGCGTCGATGGGACGCTTGTCACTCTCACCGACTTGCCGAGCCGCGCTGCCACGGCTGACTAGCACCCACTCATTTATACCAGCACCGACTATGTCAGCAGCTACCTCATACTTGGGGAGTGGTTCTCCTGCATCATCTAGGTATTGCAGGAAAAGGAATTTAGTTCCTCTAAGACTAGGATCTTTATAAGTACTAACGACCGTGCCTCGGACCAAAGCAATTTGCATTGACCTAAATTATTAACAGGACTTGGGGTGACAGGACTTGGGGGGAGATGGATTAGGGAGCAGTTATATGACCAAGCCAAAACTAGTGGATCAAGCAATCTCTCCCCTCATGGTAAGCACATCCCCTACTTGACACCGGCATGTATTGAATCTCAAATTGGCGGACGATTATGGACGGTTCATCGGACGGATGGCGTTAGTACTCTCCCGGAACTGTTCCACATCTTCGGTATAACGAATTGGTAGAACATACTCCAGGTTTTCGTGAGGTCGAGCAATAATATGGGTAGATAATACCTGACCGCCATTGACACGCTTAACGTTATCAACCCCAGCTGATACGGAGGCTTGCACCTCAGAGACATCTCCCCGCACAATCACGGTGACACGAGCGCTACCAATCTTTTCATAACCCACAAGGGTGACACGAGCCGCTTTCACCATCGCATCAGCGGCTTCTACAACCGCTGGAAAACCAAGGGTTTCCACCATTCCCACAGCAATTGACATGAATTTTACTCCTAGACGTTTATCAAGATTTTGATCAACCCACGCGCTGACCACACGTGGGATGGTTGTGACGGCATGTAAGCCCTTAAGCTAAACCTATAGTCACCGCATACCAACGAGTTCAGCACCCAAGCTTGTGCCAATTGCCTCTAGACTCTCTATGGTTTTTAGGAGCATCTTGGCTAGTAGCTACGGAACTGTTCCACAGCTTCGCTGTAACGAATTGGTAGGACATACTCTAAGTTTTCATGGGGACGAGCGATGATGTGGGTGGATACCACCTTACCCCCATTCACCCGGTTTGCTGATTCTATCCCAGCAGATACGGAAGCTTGCACCTCGGATACATCTCCCCGCACAATCACGGTTACACGAGCGCTACCGATTTTTTCATAACCCACAAGGGTGACGCGAGCGGCTTTAACCATCGCATCAGCTGCTTCTACAACAGCTGGAAAGCCCTCAGTTTCAATCATTCCAACAGCAATTGGCATTTCGCTTTTCTCCTAGTGGATTAGTCAAATAAGAGTGATGAACGCTCCCTAACTAACCTTGCAGTGTAGTTAGGGCAGTGTAGTTAGGGTTTGTATGGCATTGCAGATAACTGCAATGTTGCCGGGTAAATCGGCCTTTTCGATACACCGTCAGAACGTGAGCCGACCAAGCCCATTGCAGGTAGCTAACTGACCTAGCTAACTGACCTAGCTAACTGACCTAGCTAATTCACCTAGCTAAATCAGGTAGCTAAGTGTATTGGTCGTGCTTCTGTGCTTCCCTTGCTCCTCCCTTAATCCGCCTCATGGTTAGTGGGGGATTAAAGGGTGGAGGGGGGTGTGGGTTTGCCTAAGCAAAAGTGATTGTTTCCCTGGCCAATAGGCCACGCTACGCTAACACCCCGGCTGAAACAAAGATAGTAGACGGGGAATGCCCTCTACATCTTTGTTTAAAGGACAACCAAAACTAAGCATAGAGAACCTTGGCGTATTTGACAATATAAAATATGATAATACTTCTTAATGAGAGACCTTAACGAAACTTAACACTCCGAGGGGGTCAGCGAGATTAGTTAACGAAAATTCACCGTTTTGGAGAATGGTTGCTTTTGTTTTATAATTTTTTTATAACTTTTAGATAAGTAATCCTCACTAAGCGCCAGAATCTGAGTGCGGTCACCGAGTTCCTGGGTTACCACACGGGGAACTGGGTCGCTCTAACCTGACTAAGCATAAATCAGTGGATAGATGGGTTGTCAAGCCTGATTTGACCTTTAATCCATTAGCTGGCTCGGTTGTCAAGCCCGACTTGACCTTTAATCCGTTAGCTTGCTCGGTTCTATAAAGGTTAGTTGTCATGATGTCAAAACCCGTAGTTTATGGTAGAGATCAAAAAAATATTCGGTAAAAAACTGCCGAAATTATGCCCAAGATAACCCTTAACTGATAAAGTTATAAAAATACTAATGATTTAAGACAAATCACGATATTATTAGCTGTAAACCGAGGAAAATCGTCACTTTAAAAATTCGTTTGGGCTAATTAGTACCGATTTTTATTTAATTGATTCAATGAAATGATGAGGTCAAGGCGTGATGACTGAGTTGCTTACTCAGACTATTTGGGTAGTTCCTATTTACGGTTGGATTGGGGCATTTTTAACTATCCCCTGGGCAACAGGAATAGTGCGTCGTACGGGACCAAGACCAGCGGCTTACTTTAACCTGTTGATGACACTTTTCGCCTGCATTCATGGCTGGCTGATATTCCAGGCTTCATTACAGGAACCAGTGCAAGAGATACAGTATCACTGGCTAATGGTAGCTGATATTGACATATCTTTTGTTCTGGAAGTCTCACCAGTGAGTTGTGGAGCAATGGAGTTTATCACTAGCCTAAGTCTATTGGCCCAACTCTATGCTCTCGGATACATGGAGAAAGATTGGGGATTAGCTCGCTTCTTTGCCCTGATGGGATTTTTTGAAGGGGCATTGATTGGAATTGTCTTGAGTAATTCCTTATTCCTGACTTACGCTCTGTTGGAAATGCTCACGGTGTGTACGTTGTTAATTGTGGGTTTTTGGTATGCTCAGCCTTTAGCACTCAAAGCTGCCCGAGATGCTTTTTTAACTAAGCGTGTAGGAGATATCTTGCTGCTAGTTGGGGTGGTGACCTTAGCGACCTTTGCGGGAAGCTTAACCTTTTCAGACTTGTATACCTGGGCTTATTCAGCTAATCTACCGCCACTAGTAGGTAACTTACTGGGATTGGCTTTGATTGCTGGTCCAATTGGTAAATGTGCCCAATTCCCCTTGAATTTATGGTTGGATGAGGCGATGGAGGGACCGAATCCTGCCTCAGTACTGCGGAATTCCTTGGTGGTGACTTGTGGTACTTATGTGCTGATTAAACTGGTGCCGATTGTGACGATGGTCTCACCGTTGACCTTATCAGTGTTAGTAGTTATTGGTACTATCACAGCACTAGGAACCTCACTGGTAGCGATCGCACAAATTGATATTAAGCGATCGCTTTCCCATTCCACCAGCGCTTACATTGGTTTAGTATTTATCGCGGTTGGAATGCAGCGCGCTGATATTGGTGTGATTTTACTGGTTGCCCATGCCTGTGCTAAAGCCCTGATGTTCATGAGCATCGGGGGGGTAATCTTCAACACCAATAACCAAAATTTAGCTGAATTGGGGGGCTTATGGTCAAAAATGCCTGCTACTAGCACTGCCTTTGCCGTGGGTATGGTTGGTCTGATTGGACTTTTCCCCCTGGGTGGCTTTTGGGCAATGAGTGAAGGGATTAACGCCTTTTGGTTTGAAGCCCCTCTTCTGGTCATACCCTTTCTCTTCGTTAACGCAGTTACTGCCTTAGGTTTAGTCCGGGTGTTTCGGCTAGTTTTCCTAGGGAAACCCCAAGCAAAGACCCGTCGAGCACCAGAAGTACCGTGGGCTATGGCTTTACCAATGGTAGCGTTAACGGTAGTGACATTGCTGGTACCCGTGCTAATACGTCCGATGGAATTGCTATCGGAATGGAAGGATCTCAATTTCCTAGCCGAGGTCAGCTTGATAATCTCTGGTGTCGTAGGTTGCACTATAGGGGCTTTAATTTACCTACCCAGAACCTGGTCGCGCTCAATTCGGATGCCGTTGAAATTGTTCCAAGACCTATTTGCCTATGACTTTTACCTGGACGAACTGTATCGTTACACCATCGTGTTTGCTGTTCGCTTATTTTCTAACATTACAGCTTGGGTGGATAGATATATCGTTGATGGGTTAGTCAATCTGGTTGGTTTAGGAACAGTATTTAGTGGTCAAAGCCTAAAATACAGCGTTTCTGGTAAATCACAGTTTTATGTACTGACTATCCTTTTAGGAATCAGCTTATTAGCAATCTTCATCACTTGGCCCTTGAATCAGTGGTCTTGGAGTCAGTGGTCTTTGGAGCAGTGGTCATTGTTGATCGGTAATTAGTTAGAGGTTAGCCCGTTGAAGGTTAGCAGGTTGAAAGTTAGCAGGTTGAAGGTTAGCCCGTTGAAGGTTAGCAGGTTGAAGGTTAGCCCGTTGAAAGTTAGCAGGTTGAAGGTTAGCCCGTTGAAGGTTAGCCCGTTGAAGGTTAGCCCGTTGAAGGTTAGCCCTTTGACTGTTGAACCTTCAACCCCAAACAACCTTCAACCTTAAACAAACCAACCTTCAACCCCAAACAACCTTCAACCTTCAACCTTCAACCTTCAACAAAAAAACCTTCAACCTTGGCCTTTGGCCACGCGTGCGCGTTCAACAAACCAACCTTCAACCACAAATAACCCCATAACAACAGTTAGTAAACAAATAATTAGGAGACTGGTCGATTTATGTTGAGTGCCTTGATTTTGGTACCAATACTTAGTGCCGCTATAGTGGGGTTTTGGCCGGGGAATGTCACCGCTAAAGCAGCTCGTCAAATTGCCTTGGTGGTTACTGGTGGTATATTCCTCTGGTCAGTAATATTGATGACCATGTTTAACCCCGGTGACGTGAATCTACAATTTCAGGAAAATCTTCCTTGGATTCAGGCAATCGGTTTGACCTATAGTTTAGGGGTAGATGGTCTATCGTTGCCCTTACTTATCCTAAATGGTCTGCTAACCGCAATTGCCCTGTATTGCACAGATTCCAACACCATTCGGCCTAGGTTGTATTATGCTCTGATGCTATTGATCAATGGTGCTGTTGCCGGTGCCTTCCTAGCTCAGGATTTACTGCTATTTTTTATCTTCTATGAGCTAGAACTGATTCCCCTATATTTGTTGATTGCCATTTGGGGGGGTAAGCGCAGAGGCTATGCTGCAACCAAGTTTCTCCTCTACACAGCCCTTTCCGGAGCCTTGGTTTTAGCGTCATTCTTGGGCCTAGTGTTTTTGACTGGTTCCTCTAGCTTTAGCTACGCCGAGACCAAGGAGCTGGCATCATTACTACCCGTTGCTCAGCAATTAATTCTTTTAGGAGCAGTTCTAATTGGCTTTGGAATTAAAATTCCGTTTGTGCCATTCCATACCTGGTTGCCAGATGCCCACGTGGAAGCATCAACTCCAGTTTCAATTCTATTAGCTGGTGTACTCCTGAAATTAGGTACCTATGGTTTGTTGCGGTTTGGCTTAGGTTTGTTTCCGGAACCTTGGACAATTCTGGCACCTTGGTTGGGAATTTGGGCAGCAGTAAGTTCCCTTTACGGAGCGTTCAATGCCATTGTCCAGAAAGACATGAAAAAAATGGTGGCATATAGTTCTGTCGCTCACATGGCATACATTCTGTTAGCTGCTGCTGCTGCCACTAAGCTAGCGTTGGTAGCCTCAGTTTTGCATATGATCAGTCACGGTTTAATATCAGCGCTACTGTTTTTATTAGTCGGTATCATTTATAAGAAAACTGGCTCACGGGATATCACTGTCCTCAATGGTCTATTAAATCCCGAACGAGGTCTGCCAGTAGTTGGTAGTTTGATAGTGCTTGGTGTAATGGCTAGTGCTGGTATCCCTGGCATGGTGGGATTTATCTCTGAATTTCTGGTCTACTGGGGTAGTCTTCAGGTATTACCAATCCCAACTATCCTATGCATGCTCAGCACCGGTTTAACGGTTGTTTACTTTTTACAACTAGTTGGTGGAGCCTTCTTTGGTCGTCTCGCTACCCATTTAACTGATTTACCCAGCGTTAAGTTCACAGAACAATTACCAGGGCTGGTTTTAGCCCTATTGATTGTGATTCTGGGAATACAGCCGGGATGGTTACTTAATTTAAGTGAACCGATCACAGCAACGTTGGTAACGACACCACCGAATGTAGCTGTGAAGGTATCAACCAATAGTTGAAGGTTAGCCCGTTGCTGACCTAGCGTCGCCGAAATGTAGAATTTAGGATTTAGGATTTAGGATTTAGAATTTAGAATTTAGAATTTAGAATTTAGAATTTAGAATTTAGAATTTAGAATTCTACATTCTGCATTCTGCATTCTGCATTCTTAATTCTACATTTTTATAGACAACCTTGGCCAAAAGGCCACGCTACGCGAACAACTTTCTTAAACTTTCAATCTAATTATTATGGTAGTTAGCCAGAAAACCAAACAAAAGCATCCCCTAGAAGAGTATATAAATCGACTACAAACTGGTAGTGCTCTGCTATCGGATTCCCCAGAAAATTTGATGGAAGTAGTCGGTATACTTCACAGCTATGGGATTGTTTTAGATGCTTACTCTCGTAATCTAATTTACACTGCCGATCATCAATTTTTAGTATTTTTCCCCTTCTTTAAATACTTTAATGGGGATATTTCATTATCAAAGCTTTTACGTCATTGGTGGCACGACCGAATTAACTTTGAGTACGCTGAATACTGTATGCGCTCGATGTTATGGCACGGTGGTGGGGGCTTAGATACTCATCTCGATACCGATGAATTTCAGCAGCGATGTGCGGGAGCAATTCAGGCAAAGTTTAAGACCAATCCCCTGATGCTGGGAATTAACAAGCTATTCCCTGAATTCCTGCCCGAACAAGTGCGAATGCTTGCCTATACCAGTGGATTAGGGCAATTCTGGCGGGTGATGAGTGATATATTCATGTCCCTATCTCAGGGCTATGACGAAGGGGAAATTACGTCGATTCCCCAAGTGGTAGACCATATAAAAGCAGGGTTAGTAGCAGCAGCAAACAAACCCATTAGCTATGCCCCTCAGATTGGCAAGAAAAGGTATGAGGTTATTCCCGAATCGGTTGGTTTGACCTTCCTGTCTGATACAGGAGTACCCTATGTAGAGGCAATTTTCTTCCGGGGAACACCCTTTCTGGGGACAGTATCTCTGAATGCCCAAGCCTACCAGGTTTCCCCAGATCAAACCCGATTTACCTATGGCGCATTGTATGCTGACCCATTGCCTATTGGTGGTTCTGGAATTCCACCGACATTGCTGATGCAGGATATGAGGCATTATCTACCCAAGTATCTCAGCGATTTTTATATGCGATCGCATCGGGGTGAAATTGACTTGCGGGTCAGAATATGCGAAACTTTCCAGAAATCTATGTTTTGTGTCACTACAGCTGCGATTTTAGGGCTAGCCCCTCATCCCATGGATACCACGGATCCTGGTGAACTTGACGCAAATCGAGCCTATTTAGAATACTGGATGGATCGATTGATCCCCTCCCGCTTGAAATCAGCCAATGGTCAAATGACTAATGGCTAAAACTGTCCATTGCCTTGAACTACGTGTTTAAGGGTAGTGAGAGTCTCCAGGCTAATCATGCCACGATAATGTCCTTTTTGGTTAGACATACCTAGAAACACGGAGTCTCCTGGTTGCGGATTCCGTGAAAATCTTGGTGAAGAATTAATGTAAACCGATGCACTATCTACACCTAAGGCAAACTGACGGCTTTCCTGATAAGAATCTGTCACCAGGCAGTCAGCATGACCGCTACTATATTGATTAATCCAAGCAATCCCTGACTCTATAGAATCTACCACTTTCAAAGCAATAGTTTTGGTCAAATAGGCTTGACCCCACTCAGATTCTGCTGCCAAGGTCAATTGTTCAGGAAACTTAGCCACTAGATTGGCATCACCTCTGAGTTCAAAACCGTTTTCCTTCAGGTTATTCAATAGGGTAACTAAGGCAGAGGTTTTTTGATTCTGATTAATCAGAATCTTTTCAATCGCATTGACGGGATCCGGCTGACTGGCGTGGCTATCTAAAACTATATACCTAACCAAATCAACGTTACCATTAGCAGACCAGTAAAGGTAGCAGTTACCGATGGCCGATTGCAAAACCGGTGCCGTTGATTGCTGGATCACCTGCTTGAGTAGGGTTGGTCGTCCGTGGGGAATTACCAAATTTAGGTATGGATTTTGAGTGACCAAATCCCGAATCGAAGCTCCCTGTCCAGAGGGTAATAGTTCCAAACATCCCGTTGGCAAACCGACCTCATCCAAAGCATTTTGTAACGCTTGAGCAATCACCTGGTTAGACTGACTTGCTTCGCTACTGCCTTTGAGAATCAGGGAGTTACCCGTTTTGATACAAAAGCCTGCGGCAATTGCACCTAGTTCAGGGAATGCCTCATAAATTAGGGCAATCACTCCCAACGGCATTAGCTGACAGTAGGTCTGAGATTGGTCAGTTTGGTAAGAAGCGTTCATCACCCGCCGGATTGGATCAGATGACTTTCCAATCCTTTCCAGGATTGCGATCGCCATCTGTAGCCTTTCTGGTGTTAGCTTCAGCCAGTCCAAAATTAGATCTGGCACTGCCATGTCCCTACTGGTTTCGAGATCTAGGGTGTTAGCTTCCAAAATATCATCAAAGGAGTTTCGCATTCCTTGAGCCATAGCCTCGATGCCACGAGAGCGCTCTTCTCCCTTCGTGTTTGCCAATGTCCAAGAAGCATGGTGGACATTGGCCATTAAATCATGTAACTTCGAGGCCTTGCTCCCAGAGTCTGTGTTCATTGTTAGTTAACGCCGGTAAGCTAGCCAAACCATCATAGCCGGAAGTACTGCTAGGAGTACTGCGAGTAATGCCCAGACTATGATACCTGGTCCTTTTTGGGAGTGAAGTGCCAAAGGCAACCAGACAATCAGCAGAACTAAGACAATACCCAACGCTACAGGTAAGTAGCTTTCACCAAGACTACCATGGATTGTATTCCAACGATGTCCTGTCCAACGCCAAGCTTTTTTATAGGGGTAGTGGGTGGATAGTTGCTCCATCACATAACCACTTTCATCTACCACAAAAATTTGCTGACAGCGATTGCAGCCAAGGGCTTCTGTCAGTGTAATTGGCACTAAATGACCCCGACGCCTACAAGGGCAGGGATAATCAGAGTTTAAGTCAATCTTTTGACTCTTTTGAGATTGCACAAGCGTTATTAAAAACCAAAAGACACCTGGTTAGGTTTATCAAAAAACCTTTAATTGGTAGTGCTGCATGATTGATCTAAATATGGGAACACTATAAAGCGTATCGTGTCCCCATATATTATATAAGGTTATTCTTTAAGGTTATTGATCGACACTGCTACGGTTTGCATCAAGTTGGATACTGGAGCTGAAAGAACCATGATCATGGTTGTCTTACTTCAGGTCTTACAGGTTTATTTACTATTCTTAAGCGGGTAACGCGATTCGAACGCGCGACATTCACCTTGGCAAGGTGACGCTCTACCACTGAGCTATACCCGCACCTCAACTTATCTCTTATTATTATGTCAGATAAGCCAAAATTTGTCAACCCCTTCTACTGAGCTTTTAGATTCAAGAAAATTAGCAAAATGTCCCAAGATTAACTTATATGTTAGGAATCAGGTTCAGATTCTGAAGCAATTGTCCAATTTGTCGAGAATGGTAGAGTTTGTTGGCCCAACGTTCCCTGCTCAGACTCTTCATAGCCTAATATTGACTCTTGACCCCGAAAACTGCGGATCAGGTTAGCCATTTCTATGGCATTCATGGCATATTCCCAACCTTTATTGCTCTTGATTCCCGCCCGTTCTAGAGCTTGCTGCATGGTATCTACAGTTAGAATACCAAAAATAACAGGTACCCCGGTTTGAAAACCGGTGGCAGCAATGCCCTTAGCTACTTCAGCAGCGACATAATCAAAATGGGGAGTTTGACCCCGAATCACTGATCCCAAGCAAATCACTGCATCATAACGACCGCTAAGAGCAGCTTGACGAGCCATCAATGAAATTTCAAAGCTACCCGGTACCCAAATATAGTCAACTTGAGTACCTTGGGGATTGGGATCAATGCCATGGCGTTTTAAGCAATCTTTACACCCGTCTAAGAGTTTACCTGTCACTAGGTCATTAAAGCGACCAATGATAATCGCAAACCTCAGGGAGGTAGATGATGTTAAATTTCCCTCGAAAACTGCCATGACTATCGCTGTAAAGGTTAGTTAAAGTAATAATTTGAGTCTAACTGACGGAGATTATAACCTAAACCACCAAAAAGTTGAGGGCACCGACTAGAAGCACTAAAAGCACCCAGACCCCTGAACCAAGCCAAAGCAAGCGTTTTGATTGCTCCCAGTTCTGAGGTGTCGCATAAGCTACTGGTACACCGACTACCAAGACAAATGACACTAGAACTAGAGCAGTGAGTAATAGTTGGAATATAATAGTCATTTTCTGTGCTGATACCTTGACGCTAAACTTCTGTATTTTGATGCAGTCGCTCATCGGTGGGACCCCCAAGGCGGCGCTGCATCCCTAAAACTTGTTTAAAACAGGCTAATGCCTAGCTAAGCATTATAGATTTTACCAGATGGTTTTACCCTTTCTGCCAAAATTTGTGGCAATCAATGCGGTTTGAACTTTCCGATGCAGGTGATGAGTGTCGGACCCGGGCGCGGCGAGTTTTACGAGAGGGGATAAAGGGTTCAAAAATTCTAAACTATAACTATTAATAGGTTAATAGTATAAATAACGTAAATAGGTAAATAGCTAGAGATGGGGAGATGGGGAGATGGGAACCCACCCCTAACCCCTCCCAGGAGGCAGGGCTGTTTCTTGCGTCCGGCCAAAATTTGATTGGTTCGGAGGTGGGGAGATAGGGAGATAGGGAGATAGGGATAATTTTTATTAATGCTGAAAAAAAACCTCTCCCCATTACCCCAGCTCCCTTTCACCCGTAGAAAAAGACAATTTATTCGGGGAAAATGAAACAGCCCTGCCTCCCAGGAGGGGAATATGGGGTGATGAAATTGATGTTTAGCTGTAATGGGCGAGATAGGGGACGCTAATGACTATGGATCTGATTTTGTGTCATACCACCGCTGACTTTGATGCCCTAGGAGCAGCTGTAGGACTGACTCGCCTCAAGCCAGGAGCAAAAGCTGTACTAACTGGCGGCACTGATCCCGCTTTAAGAGATTTTTTGGCACTGCATCGGGATGAGTATGCCCTGATCGAGCGCCGGTCTGTACAATTGGCTCAGATTAATTCCGTAATTATCGTAGATACTCAAAAACGCGATCGCTTAGGGAAAGCAGCTGAGTGGTTAGACTTACCACAGTTAAATGCTATTGAAATTTACGACCATCATCCTGTACCTGAAACTGATATCCCAACTACCTATAAACAGATTGAACCTGTGGGAGCAACCACCACGTTAATTGTGGAGCAACTACAGCAATCCCAAATCGAGTTAACTACTGCTGAAGCCACGGTGATGGCATTGGGAATCCATCTCGATACAGGTTCCCTGACTTTTGACCAGAGCACACCAAGAGATGCGGCTGCTTTGACCTGGTTAATGGAGCAAGGAGCAAATCTGCGTCAGATAGCTCAGTATGTTGATCCAGGGCTATCTCCTCAATTGGAAAAATTATTTAGGCAATCTCTAGACCTTTTGCAGCGCCATACCCACTTGGGTTACACCATCTCTTGGGTATTTCTAAAGACTCCTGGCCATGTGCCTGGCTTATCGAGTTTGGCATCACGCTTACTAGAAATAACTGAAAGCGATGCCCTGCTTTTAGGGGCTGAGTATAAACGAAATTCCAAAGGAGAAACCCCACAACCAGAAGGTTTACCAGTTGCAAGGTTTCAGGTTGAAGGTTATTCACCGTTTCCGGTTGGCGGTTTAACGGTTGAAGGTTATGGGGATAATTATAACCGGCAAAATTCAAAAATACAACCTAAGAGCCAAAATAACCTTGAAACTCAAAATCAGACTAACTTTAAACCTTCTAACCTTGGCCAAAAGGCCACCCTACGCGAAGGACCTTTAACCCAAACTAAGGTCACTATAATTGGGCGGACGCGAATTGAGGGGACGGATTTGAACCAGTTGTTGCAACCCCTAGGAGGAGGTGGACATTCCCAAGCCGCTGCGGTTACCTTACGAGACTGTGATGGCCAGACCATCCTAGAGCAGCTGGTTAACCAACTAAAAGACCAAATTCCCCAACCTCTGACGGCTCGGGATTTAATGTCATCCCCAGTGCGCACCATTCGCCCCCATACCAAGATTAACGAAGCCCAGAGAATTTTGTTGCGCTATGGTCATTCGGGGCTTTCAGTAGTAGATCAACAAGACCAGCTGGTGGGAATTATCTCCCGACGAGACCTGGATTTAGCCTTGCACCACGGTTTTGGTCATGCCCCAGTCAAGGGCTACATGACGAAGGATGTTAAGACCATTACTCCGGAAACCTCGATGGCAGACATTCAGTCCTTGATGGTGACTTACGATATTGGGCGTTTACCCGTTCTAGAGCATGGGCAACTAATGGGGATTGTGACCCGGACTGATGTATTGCGGCAACTGTTTCAGGAAGAGTTGAACGTGGAGCAGTTAAAGGTGGACGGATCAACCCTCAAACCGGCTAACCTGAAACCGGCTAACATAAAACCTCTGTTGGCTTCGAGCTTGTGGGAACTTCTGACCATAGCTGCCGAAAAAGCTCAGGAGCGGGGTTGGCATCTCTACCTAGTTGGGGGAGCGGTCAGAGACTTGTTACTAGCGGATGGGAAAAAAACACTACTCCTAAATGATATAGACTTGGTCGTCGATGGCTTTCACCGCTCAGCGGATGCGATCGCAGGAGTCACCCTGGCCAAGGAACTCCGGAAAATTTACCGTAACGTGCGCTTGGAAGTACATGGGTCTTTTCAAACCGCAGCCTTGCTATGGCATAATGACCCGACATTGGGCTCCCTTTGTGTAGATATTGCTACTGCTCGTACCGAGTTCTATCCTTATCCCGCCGCTAATCCTGAAGTCGAAGCTAGTTCCATTCGTCAAGACCTTTACCGGCGAGATTTTACCATCAACGCCATGGCAGCAAGGCTAACAAAGGTTAATCCCCAATCTCAATTGCCCCTGTTGGACTTCTTTGGGGGTATGTTAGATTTGCGATCGCATAAAATTCGAGTCCTACACGCCAATAGCTTTATTGAAGACCCAACCCGAATCTATCGAGCAGTAAGGTTTGCGGTGCGATTGGGATTTGAAATTGAACCCCAAACCAAGGAATATATCCACTATGCCATTGAAAGTGGGGTATATCAGCGCACCCTAGCCGAAAACGCCAAAGTACCAGCACTCCAAACCCGACTCAAAGCAGAACTTAACTATATGTTGCAAGCCCCCTACTGGCAACCAGCATTGCAGTTATTGTCCTCATTGGGAGCGTTGCAGTGTCTTCATCCTACCCTAACCCTAGATAAACCATTATGGTGGCGAGTGCGTTTGGTTGGGCGCTGGCTACAGAGATTTGACCCCGAGCAAACCTTAAGGCACTGGCAGATGCGTTTGGAAGTATTAATTGCTGATTTAGTACCAGACGAACGGGTTAAGGTTGCCAAGAATCTACAGTTGCCCGTAGACAGTGTTGAGCGTCTTCAAAAACTTGAGGAATGGCAAGCCCATATCCTAGAATCTCTACCAAAATGCCAGCTCAACAGTCAAATCGTCCACAGGTTGCGCCAGTATAAATTACCTACCTTAGTATTGATTGGGGTGCATAGTCCTAGAGGGATCCGACGTAACATTTGGCAGTATCTCACCACTTGGAGGAATGTTAAAGCGCCACTGGATGGCAATGATCTCAGAAAGTTAGGCTATAAGCCAGGAGCACACTATCGGGAAATTCTGGATGCACTCTTAGACGCCACCCTAGACAGGGTGATTCAGAATCAGGCTGAGGCTAAAGCATTTCTGGCAATACACTATCCACCTGTTGAGAAAGAATAAGGTACAAGGGATAAAGGCGTGTGACAGTTAACAAAAATGTCTATTAATCTACCACTAACTACAAAAATATGGTACATTAAGAGGATGGCATTAATACCACTCCGTAAGGCGGTCGAACTTACGGGACTCTCCAAAAATACATTAAGAAAATATGCCGATGACGGAACTATCAGATGTGAAAGGACACCAGGGGGAACTAGACTCTTTGACTCAAGAGATCTTCTCCGTTTTGGAAAAGCTCCAAAGTCTGATAGATCACTCCACTCTACAATCTGCTACTGCCGAGTTAGCAGTACAAAACAGCGAGATGATCTTGCCCGCCAAGTCGCCTACCTCCACTCCCTCTTCCCAGAAGCAGAAATCATCAAAGACATCGGCTCGGGGCTTAACTACAACAGGAAAGGACTTAGAGCCATATTGGAACGAGTCGTGTCTGGAGATAAGCTCACGGTTGTTGTTACCTGTAGAGACAGACTTACCCGATTCGGGTTTGAACTCATTGAGTATTTGGTCGGTCTCAACGGTGGAAAAATCCTGGTTCTCGACCAGCCTGAAAGCTGCCCGGAATCAGAACTTACCGCAGATCTTCTTTCCATCATTCACGTCTTCTCCTGTAGGGTTCACGGACTCAGAAAATACGGTAAAAAAATCAAAGAAGATTCGTCTGTTCCTAAACCATGAGCAGGGATTGGCCGTAGGCCACGCGGGGCGCGTTCGGTTATCCGTAAATGGTTTGGAGTGTCCCGTTACGTTTTCAACAAGACCGTCAAAATCCTCCAGGATGGTGAAGTAAAAGCCAACTGGAAAGCTATCAAAACTGACATATTAAATAGACCTCCCCGAGTGGTGTAAAGCAGTACCTTATCAGATAAAATCGATAGCGATTAAGGATGCTTGCACCGCTGTCAGAGAGGCCAAAAAGAAGTACAAAAAGAGTTCGCAAATTCAAAGGGTAAGGTTTAGATCGAGTAAAAATCCTACCCAATCTTGTTATATCCCTAAATCGGCAGTTTCAGCTATGGGGGTATATCACACTAAACTGGGCAAGATAGCTTATTCCGAGAGCCTTCCTGACAATATTTGCGACAGTAGACTGACCAGCAGGAATGGGGATTACTATTTGGTCGTCCCCTATCAAGAGACTAAAAATAAAACCGAAAACCAAGGTAGAGTAGTCGCTTGCTTACCCTGGGGTCAGAACTTTTATTACCTTTTTTAGTGAGACATCTGTAGGAAAGATTGGGAATGGAGACTTTTCTCGTATTCAACGATTGTGCCAACATATAGATAATTTGCTATGTAAAATAAGCCAAGCTTGTGGTGGTCAAAAACGTCGGATGAGAAAGGCCGCTCGGAGGATGGTAATCAAGATTCGAAACCTAATCAACGAGCTTCATCATAAGACAGCTAGGTTCTTAGTTGACAATTTTGATATAATCTTACTTCCCACCTTCGAGACTTCTCAGATGTCGAAAAAAGGTAATATAAAAATCAGATCTAAGACTGTCCGCAATATGCTGACATTCGCCCACTATCGCTTTAAGGAATTATTGAAGCACAAAGCTCAAGAGACCGGGAAGACGGTGGTGGATGTCTGTGAAGCCTATACTAGTAAGACTGTTAGTTGGACAGGTGAATTGGTAAATATAGGCGGAAGTCGCATTATTAAATCACTAGTTGATGGCCGAAGGATGGATTGACCAAAGGTCACGCTTCGCGAACGGGACATTAACGGCGCTCGTGGAATATTTTTGCGAGCCTTGGTAGATACACCCTGGTTGAGAAATCAACTTGCATTAGTGAACCAGAATCCACCTTTGGTAGATTTTGGTAGCTAAGAAGTATCGGATAAAGGCAAACCGACAACAGAGAACTGATAATGCTAGAATTCATCCGCTGTGATCTATCCGAATTAACCGCCTACACACCTCATCCTGGCGGCGAAGAAGGGAAAAAACCAGAATCAACTGTTCCCCTAGATCGCCTCGATACCAATGAATGCCCCTTTGACTTACCAGGAGAGTTAAAGGAAAAATTGGCTTGGAGCTATCAACAGGTGATAGAAGCTAATCGATATCCCGATGGTGGACATGGAGAACTCAAAAATGCGATCGCAGAATACGTTAACGAATCTGCTGCCCTAGACGACCTAGTAAAACCAAACCAGATTTCCGTAGGCAACGGTTCCGATGAACTAATTCGTTCTATCTTAATTGCCACCTGCTTAGGAGGAGAAGGCTCGATCCTAATCGCTAATCCCACCTTCTCGATGTATTCTATACTCGCACAGACCTTAGGAATACCAGCAGTGAGTGTAGGGCGTCGCAAAGAAAACTTTGAAATAAAGCTCGACGATGCCCAAGCAGCCATTGAACAGACCGTAACAGAAACCTCGACCCAACGACCACCAATACGAGTAGTATTTGTAGTTCATCCTAACTCTCCCACCGCCAACCCCTTGACTCTCCAGGAATTAGAGTGGTTGCGGAGTCTACCACAGAACATTTTAGTAGTTATTGATGAAGCCTACTTTGAATTCAGCCAAACCTCAGTAGTCCAAGAATTAGCCGACCATCCTAATTGGGTAATATTAAGGACATTTTCCAAAGCATTTCGTTTAGCCACTCACCGTGTTGGTTATAGCATCGCTAACCCAGAACTAATTGCTGCTCTCGAAAAAATTCGCTTACCCTACAACTTACCCAGTTTTTCCCAAGCTGCTGCCATACTCGCTCTCAATCACAGACAAACTCTGCTAGCATCAATTCCCGAGATTATCGCCGAGCGAGATAAGTTACTAAAAGCCCTATCAGAACATCCAGCGTTACAGGTTTGGCCAAGTGCTTCCAACTTCATCTACTTGCGTCTAGCACAATCCGGCAACGAGTCTACTAGCAAAGACTTGACTCAGGTAACTCAGGCCATGAAAGATCAAGGCACCCTAATACGTCATACTGGAGGAGGATTGCGGATCACCGTGGGTTCTCCTGAGGAGAATACTCGTACATTGCAACGATTACAAGCAGTTCTGGTGTGATATCTTCAAGTGTTTGTTAGGGAATTAAGGGTTTTAGCAATTTCTACCAGCTGAAACCCAGGAGGATAAACCCCCTCAGCTTTGATGCGCTCGATAGCAGCCGGTGGAATAGCCAAATTTAGCTTTCTAGCAACAGCTCTAACTATATCACCCCGGTCAATTACACCTGCCACAGTTCCTGCAGGAGAAAGTACGCTCAGACGCTTAAGGTTAAGCTCCTCTAAGCTGTTAATCACCTCCACCAAAGGTGTTATCTCCTCCACTGTGGGAATTTCTGATAAAGGGCGCACTATAGTTTCCAACGTCTCAGTGTCCCAACGACTACGCTCGACAAAATTTAAATCCTCAATTTTCACTAGCCCACGATAGCGTCCATTAGCTGCAGCGTAGTAGGGCATTGGGTTTTGCCTATCGGTTAAGATATACTCATCGGCAAAAGAACGTAAGGTCTGGTTGGCTTCCACCACCCGAAAGTCACGGGTCATGGCATTAGATGCCATCAGCTTAAGTAAGACTTCTTGTATGGTGGTTAGCTGGTCATAGGCACTGGCATTGCGAAAAATAAACCAGCCAATCAGAGTTGGCCAAATGAATGACAAAGTACCCGTCAGCAGAGTCATTCCTAATCCCAAGGATAGGGCTACAAGCCCAAACCCCTTACCCGTTCTGGCAGCCCAACGGACACCTGTAAAGAGATCCCCAGTTAGTTTCCAGACTGCTGCTTTTAATACTTGTCCACCATCTAAAGGTAGACCAGGAATTAGGTTAAATAATGCCAAGACTAGGTTGATTCTAGCTATATCATTGGCGATGGTATATCCCCAAGCCGAGGTGGGTAATGTCAGAGTTAGGACATAAAACAGACCAAAGAGGATGAAACTTACTAATGGTCCTGCGATCGCTACTTGAAAGGCTTCTGCTGGAGTCTTCGATTCTCGGTCAATCGAGGCAATCCCGCCAAATATAAATAGGGTAATCGAATTAACTTTGATACCTTGGGAGAGGGCAGCTAGACTGTGACCTAATTCATGTAAGAGCACAGAACTAAATAACAACAGTGCCATCGCCAATCCAGCTACCCAAGCCAAAATCGACCCTAGGCTAGAGTCGAACTCTCGTGCATTAATCATCGTTACCAATAGCAAGATGAAAAACCACGATGGGTCTAAAAACAGTGGGATTCCGAATAGAGAGCCAACTCGCCAACCTGATAGCATCACATTTTCCTGATCTGAGACGTTCCACCATACCTCTACTATCCAGGATATAGTAACTCCTCTGTTCTGGGTTATGGCACTGACACAGGCATCCGCTCACTCAGACGAGTGTTTAGCTCTGCAAGTAGGTCATTACCACTACGACGAGCTTCCCAAGGACCAGTGTTATATTGATCGATTATCCACTGCCCATTGATGAAATCTTCTGACTCAGCCAGGGTACCAATATACTGGATTGGAGTCGATGAGCTGGAGAGGTATCGCTTAGTAAATTGGATGCGCCGTCCGATTACTTCTCCACTTAGCTGGGCTTCTCCTAAGTAGCCGTCGTCCAAACTATTGCCAGTGATTGTATTCTTGCTTTGAACTAGAGTCACTTCAAACCGGGTGGGTACTCCCCCTTGCCAGTAAGTTCCGAGCCAAGTGCCAGTTAAGTCTGCCATTGAGAACACCAAATTTTAGTGAGGAGTTAACTCACCATTATACTATAATTTTGGTCTATATGGCAAACTTTGATAGGTGGTGAGATTAAGAATACACTGAAGGAGAGTCTAGAGACTAGAAGGGTAGAAGTTAGGTAAGGTCGCTAGGTACCCCAATCTTCCTGTGCCTTATAACTGTTGATCGGATGTGGGTGAAAGCCCTACCTGCCTCTAGACAAGTCAGTCGTTAACATAACAGGTACGGAAAAAGCCAACATTTTAGTATCCTTAATTAATCTAGATTAACTTTTTTTGTTGCTAATATCGGCTGCTTCATTAAACGTATAATTATCCCAAACATTTTTGCCATCAGAGCCAGGTTTTTGAAAGACATAGGGGCGGTTAGGCATCGATTTAAAATAGTCTTTATCAAACCAAAGACCTGTGATTGTAGACTGATAAGGTTCACCGACTTGTTGAATTTGGATAGCACCACTACTTTCATCAATGGTAATTAAGTGTCCAGTTAGACCATAAATTGCTTTTCCTGGAAAAATATTGCGACGAGAAGCTGTTTCCGATGGCGGTTTCATAATACCACGATAAAATTGATCCCGTTGTTGAGGTGGAATACCAGCCATTGCGTCTTTAATCGCTCTTTGTGTAGAATCTGTTCGATATAAATCAGCTAATTTCATCGGATCAGTTTCAGCATCATGATGATTCCTTTTTTGATTTTCTAAGACAATCTCCCAAGGCACAAATAGGGTTTCTATTTCACAAATATGGTCGTGTAATTGTTTTAGAATTTCTGCTCCATTATTTACAGACGGTTCATTGAGCAGCTTTAACATTATTAAAACAATCCGCTCTCCTTTATTAATTGTCTCACTGTTTTTGATTTTATCAAAAATTTTCTGTATTCTTTCTTGGCTAGCCGAAGGAATATTTTGTTTTAACCCATCCCAATCAACATTACTATCCAAGGAAAGATAATGTTCTTCCAGCATAGTTGCTGTTTTCATCCAAATATCATATCTGGGATCGACAAACTTATTTAAATTCATTAGCTTAATAAACCTCTAGTAAATACAACAGGGAGTAGCTAACTAGGTGTTATTATCTATAGTTTAAAGGTGCAATAGTTCGAGCGTCAAGCCAGAAAATGCTCCATAATTATCATAGTTAACCCTAAGTTGTTGTAGTTGGGAATCTGTTACCAGCCAATTTGCCGCAATGGTAAAAGAGGTGCCAATACTAACTTGAGTAGGACAACTCAAAGAAATACCATCAGGAAAAAAGAACATTTTGTTTCCTGCCAACGGCCAGTGTAGTTGAGTTCCTATTGGCTCAGAAACCTTTAAATCTGGGGTCATGGTAACAGAAGTTCCTTGCCAGTTACCACTCAGATTTCTCTCAGGTAAAAGATTGATTTCCTTTGACCAATAGTTACTGGGGAAGTCGGCTGCATCTTCACGGATACTTACTGCCCGATTCAAATTACCATCGCCATTATAAACGACGGGAACACTATGTCGAATATTTAGTAATTCATCGTGTCTGAAAATCAACTCCAATAGAAGTTTAGTATCTTTTTCTAACTTTTTCTGTACCCAAACTATTGCACCTTGTTCCAAGAACAATGATCTCATCAAGGGATTAGCTGGATGAAATACTCCATCGGCTAAGTTATGAGATTGTTTATTAATTTGCCAACTTTTTTCGATAATTCTGCCATCATCAGGATATAATTGGTTACTTTGAGTAATTTCTGTTCCATCTTCGTTACTCCGGAAACCCCTATTGATTTGCCATGAATCTATCACCTCTCCTTGGGGCGAATAGGCTGTACGAATACCTTTCCATCCCTGCACAGGTTTAACAAAGCGATTATTCCAGTTTTGCTCTTTTAAATCCATTTTTTATTCCTCCACTAAAGTCCAAAAATAGCCATCAGGTGCAATAAATGAAAAACTTTTTTCACCAAATTCGTTTTCATATACCTGTGTTACCTGGGTGGCTTCGCTAGTACTAACACGTTGGTAATATTCCTCAATATCCCGTACCTTCATGGTATATAAACAAACTCCTAAAGAGCCAGGACGAGAGTAAGCAAGTTTGTTTATTAAAGTACCTTCAAACCGCAAAACTTCAAAGTTTCCCGAACGAGCTTGGGTTTTATCTGTACTAGAAGTCAGAGGAGCATTAAAGTAATAGTTCAGCATCCGTTCTCCATTTTCTGGTCCTTTTAGCTCCAGGATGCGGCGAGAAGCTTCGACATATTTACTTTCAGAATTATTCGTACTACGACGCAAACCAAGCACTTGGTCGTAAAAATCTAACTTTTCATGGTCGCAGTCAACAATCAGTCCCGCGTGAACGAACTCCGAAGCTTTGAAGTGAGAATCCGGATTGACAATGCCGGAATTGGGGCGAGTATAATCATGGCGCTCAAAAAAAACTTGTCGGGTTAACGGCTGGATCAGAACCATTTCATGTACGCAGGGATTAGCTTGTATAAACGGCTGGAATGGATCGGGACGATAAATTAAATTTCTCTGGGGTGGAACATAGTATACAGGTAAGCCAGCAGCGTTCGGGAAGCGGCTCCAAAGGAGCATCGCATCTTCTGCATGATTGGCAATATTAAACACATCTAAAGATAAACTAGTTCCCCAACGGCTACCCACTGCTTTTAAAGGAGTCAGTCCTAATCCTTCGTTAACTGGTTTCTCCCACACCATTAAGCGGAGCAAACTTCTATCTGTAACTTGATTATGAAGGCGATGCGATCGCAAACTGGAATTGACACCATATAACTGATTAGCTTGGGTTGCACTGAGAGTACCAGATTGTCCTACACTAAATCCAAACTGTTGCCAATACTCAATCAGAGCTGCTTCATTCTCTGCTGTTGCACCGATGGCGAGTTCGTATAAACCACTAATGGATGGAGCGTCTTCTTCTACGGTTGGTAATGATTCATTAGCCATGTTACTCCGAGGGTTTTCCATCTTTTTCTAGGTTATGTGATGAAAGTCAAAGTGCGAAAAGTGAGAAAATTTCCCCTCCTTGTTATAGTGGCCGATTCCGCTAATAATTGGCCAGGGTAAATCTATCAAATTTTTCTTGACAAATTCTCTTTTGTCTGCATTTTAGCTCAAAGGGCGAGCTCCGCAAGCGTACGCTCAATCCCACCCACAGAAATCCGTTGCGCAATCCACCCTGTTAATGCGTTCGCGAAGCAGCTCCAAAAGAGGATTGCATCCACAAGCATAAGCAATAGTCCCACCCAGCGCAAATCCGTTGCGCACTCCACACTGTTTCACCAAAATTCTCCAAGACCGATAATGTCGGTTTAAAATCAGCTGATGTTACAGTAATAGCGCTGCGAACAGCGCTATACTTAATTTGGAATTCATCAATAGAGGGCGTTCGCGTAGCGGCTCCATTCGCGTAGCGTGGCCCAAAGGCCAAGGAACATGGCACTAACGCGCTTTCGCTGTAGACCGCCCCAAACTATTAAACGTTCATATAACCACCGTCTACCAGTAGGTCAACCGCCGTCACGTAAGAAGACTCGTTGCTAGCCAGAAAAACGACCGCTTGGGCAATTTCCTCCGGTGTTCCTTCTCTATGGAGCGGCGCGGCTTCCTTGACAGCTTCAATGAAGCCTTCAAACGCGCCATCCGGCAGGTCGAGTTTGCTCTCAAAGTTAGTGCGAACGATACCAGGGCTGACGGCATTGACGCGAATTTGGCGGGGAGCCAGTTCAGCAGCTAGGGAACGAGCAAAGGAGCGAACAGCAGCTTTGGTGGCAAAGTAAAGGCTGCCCATCGGCACTCCTTTCTCGTTTACCGCTGAGGCATTCAAAATAATGCTGGCTCCTTCATTCAACAAGCCCACTAATTTCTGAACTGTGAAAGCGTTTATCATAGCTATGAGGTACACATAATTTTTCCCTCTTGCCTCTTGCCTCTTGCCTCTTGCCTCTTGCCTCTT
>WTKN01000031.1 GCA_011524395.1 Moorena sp. SS36440bin_2 | reverse complement strand
CCTGCTCCCTGCTCCGAACGCGCCCCGCGTGGCCTACGGCCTCAGTCCCTGCTCCGAACGCGCCCCGCGTGGCCTACGGCCTCAGTCCCTAAAACCTAGATATTTGTACCTCACAAGTCGTATACTTGCTATAAGTAATTGAGCCTAAACCTTTTGTTTAAATGGGGAAGGCTTAAGCTTACGTTTGATGGTTGAAGCTAAGCCGAGAGTGGCAAGGGTAAAGAGACTTATACTATGAGTGGGTTCAGGGACAATCACCGGTTTCGCAGAAAAACTAATCGGTAACTCACTATCTTCTGGTCCTAAATTTTCAAAACCAGTTATAAATGGCGGTGCCGAAAAAACTTCAAAAAAAACAGGCGGCTGCAAAAAACTAGCGAAAAAGACATTAACAAAGTTTCCACCTGAGGTAGAAAATCCAAAGCCATCAGTTGTTAACTGATTACCATCAATACTAATTAAATTGTCAACCTGGAAAGGTTCGTTTCCCGGTGTAGACGTGCCAGTAGGTTGCAAACCAGTAATGGTTTCGCTGTTGCGCGTGCCAGTAATTTCAGAAATCAGGAAAAAACCCAAATCATCAGGAGTCTCATTAGTAGTGAAAGTACCACTGGCTTCGATACCAGGAGCAGAATAACTCCAGTTCCAATTTAACGCTGAAGCTGCCTGGGGTGCCACCAAAACCAATCCAGAGGTAGCAATCAGGAGTGTGGTAGATAGCAGAGTTAGATTTTTCATCGCCAATTTAGGGTTGATCAAAACTATACCAAAGGGAACAGGGAACAGGGAACAGGGAGTAGGGAAAAGGGAACAAAAATTATCACAATTCCTACACGGATTGGTATATCAGTTATGAGGTACGCTTTTCAACCTCAAAGTCACCCTTATTAAGGGGGATTTAGGGGGATCAAGTTGTACCTTATGGGATATAGAATTAAATAATAACTCAATATATGAAGCCGCACAACATGATTATCCGAGATGCAGAAATAAGGGATCGTGAGAGCGTGCGCTCCTTACATATGTCGGCCTTTCCGATCGGGGAGGGTGATCTTGTGGCAGGTCTGGCTGATGACCTCATCTCCAATATTACCGACCCATGTACCCTATCATTGGTAGCCGTCAATGACAATGAAATAATTGGAAACGTTGCATATAGTCCTGTATTTATTGCCGAAAAAACAGATTTACATGGCTATATTCTGGCACCACTTGCTGTTAAACCAGAATGCCAAGGTAATGGTATCGGGAGTAAACTAATTGATGCTGGGATTAAGCGATTGCGTAGTATGAATGTGGATATTGTCTTCGTGTATGGTGATCCTAGGTATTATGAACGATTTGGCTTTAAAGCAGAGTTGGCAACACATTTCATTACTCCATATCCATTGCAGTGGCCTTTTGGTTGGCAGGCGCTGCTACTTGGGGAGATAGAAGAGCCAAGTGCTGCTGTGAATATCAAATGCGTAAAGTCTGTGAACTACCCCGGCCTACTTAGTTGAGGCCGGGGCTTCCAGCTTCACGGAAGAATGCCTTAACTTGGACGGACGCCCACGTCTTGGTCTTACTTCTTCTCCACTGGCGTTATCCTCCCCGGTCCCAGAGGAGGAGAGCATTCTGATCCCTTCTGCTCTAATATTTTTGGCCGCATTACCGTCTCTGTCGTGACAAGTTCCACAACTTGGACAAGTCCAAGTCCTTACGTCTAGTGGCAATTCTTTGATTCGATAATGGCAATTAGAACAGGTTTTAGAACTGGGGAACCATCGATTTATCTCAACTAACACTTTTCCTTCTTTTTCGCATTTATAAGACAGGAAGTTTACAAAAGTTCCCCAGCTAAGATCAGATATTGCTTTAGCTAATTTATGGTTACGAACCATGCCCTTGACATTTAGGTTTTCAACTACTACTACCTGGTTCTGATCTACAATCTTCCTGGATAGTTTATGTAAGTAGTCTTGGCGGACATTTCCAATACGTTCATATACCTTAGCTACAATCCGGCGAGCCTTTCTGCGCTTATTACTACCTTTCTTTTTTCGGGCTGCAATACGTTGTTTCTTAGCTAATTTTTTCTCGGATCTAGCTATATGCTTAGGATTGCCAAATTTAGAGGTCTTTTCGCCATCGTAAGTAATAGCAAAATCTTTAATGCCCAAGTCAATCCCAATCACCTTTCCGTTTGTTGATGGCTTTGTTCCTTTGGACTCGTATTCCATCAAAACAGAAGCGTAATATTTCCCAGAAGGATCTCTGCTAACTGTTACCGTTTTAATTTCCCCGTCTAATGGCCGATGAATCACTGCTTTGACAATTCCCAATTTTCCAGGAAATTTAAGGCGATTACCCACTTGCTTGACGTTTTGAGGATACTGAATGGATTGGCGATGGTGGTATGACTTGAACTTAGGATATTTTGCTCTACCTTCAAAAAAGTTCTGATATGCACGGCTAAGATTGAGACTTACGGACTGTAATATCTGAGAGTAGCAATCTTTTAACCATTCAGTCTCTTCTTCTTTTTTGAGTTTTGGCAGCATGGAATTGAGAGCAGACTGAGTCAAGCCTTTCCCCGTTTCTTGGTAAGTTTCTATGCATTGATTTAGCGCATAATTCCACCACCAACGAGCACAACCAAAATGTTGAGCAAGGATTTGAGTTTGCTCAAGAGTTGGATAAATTCTTACTTTAACGGCTTTGTGCTTCACTGCATTCTATCCTTTTATCGACCTTGCTTACTATTATATTTACTTTTCAGTAAAGCGTCAAGGTGTAAAGTCAAGTTTCTAGTCCGCTATCCATCCCCCACCTCACGAAGTAGGTGGGGGATGGATAGCGGTTTTTTTGTTAAATAATCCTAAACTATGGTGATAGGTTGGTAACTATAGCAATTATCATAGCTATGAGGTAGACAATTTATGAATTTTATGGAATAGGGAATACGTAGTGTAAAGCCATGATTTCATAGTTTCAATAGTTTACAACTTATTTAGGATTGCTATAATAATTTCAATGTCTTTTGATATCACAGATCGTTACACTTTGGGTGCATCTCAGTTTTGCAAAAATACCAAAATCATGATATTATTGAAAGTG
>WTKN01000293.1 GCA_011524395.1 Moorena sp. SS36440bin_2 | reverse complement strand
ATAGTTGGTGGGTAGCTGCCTGCTAAAATAGCTCAGTGCCAGGATAATTATTTTAGAGCATAGCCTCCTGAGGTGACTTTCACCTGAGGAGGTTTTCGATTTAGGGATAGTTGTACTTGCCCATCAGCCCACACCTAAAATTTAGCCTCTTAAAATAGCCTCTTAAAAAGGAGAAATAAATCTCAAGAGTATGCTACCAACCGATGCCAGGGCGTTGCCTAAATTAGAACCTCCTTTAGAGGTTGCAGAATTTTGGGCAATTTCTATGCCTTTAACCAAACTCTGTGACGCTTGGTATCCAGGAATATTTCCTTGTTCTTTAAACAGTTCACTAGCAATAGTGCCATCTTGAGTCGCTGCTACTTCCTCTCCTAGTCGGAAACGAGCCATACCACGAGCCAAAAAAGCTGGAGCAAAGTCAGGCTTAATGCTCAAGGTTTTGTCGTAATACTCAATGGCAGTTTTGTAGTTACCTCTTTTCGCTTCTACTACTCCCCACGCATAGAAATCTTCTGGGGTACCTGCATAATCTGGAATACCAATAGTTCCTTGTATATAAGCATTACTCAAGCTCACACCATACAATTGGGCATTAACTAAAAACGCTTCCCTTAGGTCAGTACTAAATAAGTTAGCACCAGCAAGATTAGCACCAGTAAGATTAGCACCATTGAGAGAAGCACCACTGAGATTGGCACCACTCAGGTCAGCTCCCGTCAAATTAGCACGGCTGAGATTAGCACGACTTAAGTCAGCCCCAGCGAGATTAGCACCCACTAAGTCAGCCATAATCAAACCTACCCTAGTTAAATCACACCCTTGACACTGTTTGCTTGACAGTAACTGTTGAGTATGAGCTAGATTTTCAGCTTTAGCAATGGTGCTGAGGCTGGTCGTGGTTAGTAAAGCCGCAGTGGTGAAAATTGTGAGTTTGATGTTCATGGAATTCATTGTTTTTTCAACAGCTGCTAATTATGAATTAGCAATTATGAATTATGAAGTGTAAATCCTAGTTGTGCTTAAAGTTTGTAGTTAAGTTGATCCGCTAAACGTTTAAACCTGTTTAAATTGTTAACTTTAAATTGTTAACTTTAATAATTATCCCTAATTTTTGAAAAATTGGGTGGCGAAGTTTTGCGATCGCGTTGGTGATAGTGCCCTTGCTTTGAGAATTGCCGCTGTTAAAAAGACGTAGGACACAACCCCAACTATTGCCAAGAGTATACTATTAACATATCCCATAGCATTCCACAAGGCATGCAGAGCAGAAGCATTCAGATAGCCAATACCTATGATCTGCCAACGCTTACGGGGTTTGAGAACGCTTAACCCAATAAAATATCCGAAGTATCCACTATAAGCCATGTGTCCTGCTACTGACCCAAGAACCCGAGGAATCAGCAACTGCAATCCTAGTAGGTCACCCTCCAATTCAGTAGTTGACAGTATCACACCGTCTATAATATTCGGCACATATTGCCCTAAGGTTTCTACCAAAGTAAATCCCACCCCCGATGCTGTCCCCAATAAAATTCCATCCAGGGGTTCCCAGACACCAATTTTTTCTCGCCAAGGAGTACGTAGGAAATGTCCCAAAGCATATAGTCCAAGCATAGGTATAGCCTTAAGCAACTCTTCCATCAACCCAGCACCAAAAAACATCCGAATGAATAAAGTAGTTAAGTTGACAACTTCACCTAGCTGTGGTATATGGCCAGGTAAAATTCCCCGAAAAATTTTGATAAATAGGGGCAGCAGCGGACTGATCAAAATTAAACTGGTGGATAGAGTACTACCCACCAGCACCCACCAAGGTTTAGGTTTGCCACAAAGTTGGAAAACAAAGTAATAGGCTAATCCTGCCAAGTAGGCAGCTAGCAAAAGATTAAAAACTACTGGTTGACCAACTGCAGCAAACATTGATACCACAAAGAGTACAGTCACGATACCAGGAGCCAAAAAAGCTTTCTGATTTAAATCCCGTCCTGTTGACAATATTGGAAACAGTTGGGTAAAGGTGACATAATCCGTCTGAGGCTTTGGTATCTTGCTAATCGGTTTTAGGGGTTTTTCTATGGCAATAGTTTGGGATGGGATGGATGGTAAATTAAAGGATGTCGTTACCTCGCACTCAAAGATGAATTTTGGACCATCGTGACCCAACTCAATCCGATCCCCTGACTGCAATTGCTTACAACCCTGCAAATATTCGCCATTCACATAGGTGCCATTGACACTATCAAGGTCACAAATTTCCCAGCGGGGACAACCATTTTTTAGAGGGGTCAGAGGGCTAATTACCGCATGACGGCGCGATACGCTGACGTAGCGATAGGGATCTAAGGAAATTTTACAGTTAGGGTCACGTCCAATGACGTTATCCTCTAATTCAGAAAGGGGTAGTAGGGCGAGTATCTCTTTGTTATCACTAGTGGAAAGCTGGCGCAGAAATCCACTGTAAACTTGACCAGTCATTGCTACTTTGGTCGTTATTGGTTATTAACACTCCCCATGCTAATCCGGCAGGAGATTCTAGTTTCAACAACGTTTATTACCAATGCCTATCTATTGATCAACACAGATAGAGGAAACATCGACCCTGTCTGGATGCAAAACCCCCATGAGCGACTGTATCAAGAAAGGAATTGCACCACCAAACGAATGCACTACTATTTTTTCAAATGTCCTTAGCCCTTTATATTCGCCCTGGCATCAAGCACCGCTAGGTAGAAAGAGATACCACCAATAGGAATACTAGCAGCGAGGATAATTCCAGTCACCAACTTACCTAACTCGGGGTCACCATAGGAAAGTTCAAAAATTGAACCCACAGCTGCAATCCCAGCAACACAGGCAATCATCAAAAACAGAGCACTTTTTGGTGTCATCATAAGCTTTTTTGTGACAGATTATTTTTATCAGAAATCATAATATTTAAATTAGCTGTGGCGCAATCAATTAGAGCTAACCGCTATTTAATAGGTCATATCTAGTCTGTTTTACTATATTATCATGCTTGGGTCTTAGTTAATTTAGCATTAAATGTTAATAATTGCTAATTATAAATTTATACCTTAATTTATAATGATAAAATAAACCGTATTATAAGTGATTAACCGAACTTCAGATCAAGTTTATAAGAGCAGTCACAGTTCAGTAAATTGTAGAAGGTTAAGGGAGTAGAAAGATTACTGTGACTATAGCAAGCGTAATTTAAAACTGAACAATAACAGGTCGTTATAGTCTTTTCCATCACCCCCTGAGCGACCTCATCAGAGGTTTGCCAAATCAAATCAGTTTGGTATATTTATTTAACTGGTTTCACCGCTTGGGGTGAGAACCCGTGCTTATTCAATTCTTCAGTTAAGGCTAGACCATTTTGCACCCTATCAACAAACATCACTCCTTTAAGGTGGTCTATCTCATGCTGAATGACCCGAGATAGTAATCCATTCGTCTTTAAGGTTCTAGGGCGTCCGTTCTCATCCTTGTAGGCTACTTCAATGTCGTCTGGACGGGTGACATCTAAATATACACCGGGGATGCTCAAACAACCTTCCTGGCCATCACACGGGGTGCTACCAAAACTCTTGATTTCTGGGTTAATTAATACCAGCGGTGGGTTGTCTTGGTTATTAGGTTCACAGTCAACCACAATCATTTGCTTATTAATCCCGACCTGAGGGGCTGCCAAACCGATACCATCTGCACTGTACATGGTTTGCAGCATTTGCTCAGCTAATTTCCGGATGTTCTGGTCTACTTTCGCAACCCGCTTAGCAGGCTGACGCAGGACGCGATCGCCTAGATAATGAATTGTTAATGGTGGATTCTCTAATTTTTTCTTTTCAACGATAAGTTCAGCAGTCATGGGGTTATCGACTTGTTACTCAGGGTATGGTTAGGATTACACGCTTAGCTGCTAAGGGATTAGAACACTCAACAGACAGATGCTTCAACAGAGTACCTAAGACAGAGTGGCTAAGTTGGTTTATTATTATAGTCTTGCCTGCCTTTCTTTAGTTTATCACGTCCCACGCCCCAAGAGCCTTCGCGGTGCGCTGCGACAAGGCGCTGGGGGGAACCTCCTCAAGGGAACGCACACCAAGAGAGGGGATGGGGAGCCCGTTGCAATGATTTGATTAACTCTCCCCGCCCATAGGTGGGAATTATTTCAGAATCGTACGTTTCTTGTGATTTATTGCTATCCCAAAATTCTTTTACAGCTTTTGATTTTCCTTGAAACTAGCACCTCTATCGATTAGAACCGAACAGTAAGACCAAGTCAGGGATGGATGTTTAAATTTCTCAGTCAACTGGATTACCTGCTGCGGGAAACTTTCTTAGGTCTACAACGTGGCGGCTGGATCAACTGGGCGGCGGTGAGCACGGTCACTGTCCTATTGTTTCTGTTTGGTATAAGCTGGCAAGCCTCCTGGCAGTTAGGTGGGCTACTCAATCAGTTGGGGAGTCAACTAGAAGTGGCTGTTTATCTCGAACCAGGGGCTGAGGCAGAAATGGTCTTACCAGCAGTTCAGAAACTGCCCAAGGTGATGGCGGTTCAAACCATTTCCAAAGAAAAAGCTTGGGCATCCTTGGTTGAGGAACTGGGAATTTCTGACATTGCTGCTGCTACGGAACAGTTGGAAGGGAATCCCCTAGTGGATGAACTGAAGGTAAAGGTAAGCAAACCAAAGGATGTGCTAATTCTTGCCCAGCAGTTGTCACAGTTGCCAGGAATAGATGAGGTGCAGTATATGGATCAGACTCTCAAACAAATGCGACAGCTTCATCATGGTTTAGGCTGGGTGAGTCTGATCATTACTACCATTCTCAGTCTGACCGCAGTAGCAGTTGTCACCACCACAATGCGCCTGATTGTGATCGCAAGACGCCAGGAAATTGAGATTATGCAGCTAGTTGGGGCAACCAGATCCTGGATTTATCTGCCGTTCATGTTGCAAGGAATTACTTTTGGTATAGCTGGCGCAGCCCTAGCCTGGGTTTTGTTGATCGGTATGCGGCAATTTCTGACTAATCTGCTAGCGACTGGACCTGATTTTATCGAATTTATCGCTACAGTGGTGCCACCTGACCCACTTAAAATTGTTGTGCTACCCTTACTGCTGTTGATTCTCGGGGGTTCAGTGGGTTTGCTCGGTAGTTGCTTAGCTGTTAGTCTCGAAAGCATCGCTATCGGCAAATGAGGTTACCAAAATTCACTCTAATTCTGGTATTTTGTCAGTGGTTAGTGTCATGGGAAGTGGTTAGACCAACAGAGGAATTATGGAATGGATGGTAGTAGACATACTCATGACCCACGACTAACAACTAATGATACTCATGACTAAGAGCTAATAACTAAGGACTACTTATGCGATCGCAATGGGAATGTTTTTTGCAAAATCAAGGGAGTTGGCATGGTTCCTTTACCACATTCTCACGCCTAGGACAACAGTTAAAAGATATTCCATCTGTGCTCACCATAGAAGGACTCGACGATAACCAAAAAATTCGTTTGACTCTTCGCTATCTGCCACCTGAACAAGCTATATTCAACCGAGTTCTGGAATACACCCATGTCGATCGCTATCTAATGTTCTTTGACACTGGTGCGTTTTCCCAAGGCGCACTACAGTGGGGTCCTTATGCCGAGTTTGGGGCAGAATTTGGATTGATTGAGGGTAACCGTCGTCTGCGGATGGTGCAACTGTATAACAGGGAGAGTCAGCTGAAGCAGTTGACCTTAATTAGAGAAAAGCGGTGCGACCCCGGTCGGGTTTCCCGACCTAGGGAACGCGCACCAAGAGAGCTGGCAGGTACGGATACACCAGAACGTCCACCATTAACCTTGGAACAGTTGCTCGGAGAGTGGCGTGGAGAGGCAGTAACCCTTTATTCTGATTTGCGGACACCTGACATCTATCCTACTCACCTTAAACTCGAGCATCATGAAAGTAACCGCTTAGTACAACAACTGACATTTGGCACAGGAGAATCATTACGTACCATCACATCTAGCGCTAAGATTGATGGCTCAATTCTGTATTTTGACGGCGGTGCTGTTTCTACTCAAGTTTTATTATTGCCCGATGGGGCATCGTCTACTTGTCCAATAACAATTAAGCCAGGTCTTTCTTTCTTTCTAGAAGTAGGTTGGCTGTGGCAACCTAACCAACGTCAGCGACTGATTCGCTCTTTTAACGATAAAGGGCAATGGGTTAGTCTTACTTTGGTAAGAGAGCACAAAGTATCTTCTGGGCATTATTTAAAAGGATAAAAGATGAAGTATCAAGGATGAAGTAGGTGGGCTTGTTTACAACCCATTCAACCTGACTCGATATTATATATAGCCTTTTCAAGATAATTGATAGTGTAAGTATTTATAATGACTTCGAATAACAAACATTGTGGTAATGAATTCGTTCCAACGAACCCTGTCAGATCTGTTTGGCTAACCAGCTGGTTTACTACATCCATAAAACACTAATACCAATTCCAGTTAATGACTTACCCAATAGTCCCTGAATTTTTTTTAATGGGTAATTGTTAGTTGCTAAGTGTTAATTACCCATTAAAAATTACTGATTACTTGAGAAGGTAATGATGATTAGTCAACTGTATTTGGGATGATATTTCTTTACTTTCAGCAACTTTGCAATAAAACTTATTATAACTTAACTATAAGTATCACCATAATAGACAAATATTTACCATAAGAACTACCCAGAATTTGTTATCCGGAATACACTTAAGTCAGATTGAAGTATAAATCTAGAGGCTTTAAAAAGCCTGAGTTGATAATAAAGAGGTAATACCTATGGATAGCGAAATGAGCCAAGTTCTATTACTGGTGTTGATTTTTTCTACTTCCTGTATGATTTTGTCTCCGGTGTTATGGTGGATTCTGCCAGACAGAAGCATCAATAACGCCTAACCAGACTTTGCCAAAACCAAGCCAGTAAGCAGGTTTAGATGACATCAGTCTCAATAAGCATGTATTATGAACCCACCCCTTCTTGGTGGGTTCACTAGAAAAAAAACTGGTCTGATACCTCACCCCTTGTGAGCAATTTGTGAGTCAATTTTTCTACACAATATTTTTGGCATCTCCTGCCCTTCGATCAAACTTTTTGTAAAATTTCTTGAAGACCTGCAACGAATCGTTCAATACCCTCTGTTACAGTTTCTTTTTGCAAAGCACCATAAGCAAGCCTTAGGTAACACCCGTCTTCAATACCAAAGGCGGTGCCTGGTATAACAGCTACCCGATGTTCCCGAATGAGTCTCTCTACTAACTCAAAAGCATCCAACTGAGTATCCACTTTTAGGAAAACATAGAACGCTCCATCCGCATGACCAATGGTACACAAACCCTCTAGACGTTTCAGGGAGTTCAATACCACCTGTCGTACAGACGCGATCGCATTAATATGAGGTTGACAGTAATTTTTTCGAGTATTCAATGCCCCTAAAGCCGCATACTGAGAAATGACTGGGGGACAAATTAGAATTGTATCCTGAACCTTTTGAATTGCTTCAAACAAGTGTTCTGGAATAATCATGTAGCCAATCCGCCAACTGGCAAAACCGTAGGCTTTGGAGAGGCTGTAGAGAGAAATAGTGTGTTGAGTACTTTCGGGAAAGGCACCTGGGGAAAAGTGTTTTACCCCGTTGTAGGTAAAATACTCATAAGCTTCATCACTGATGTGGTAAATTCCGTGATCGCCACAGAGTTGATTTACCTGACGCAGTGCCTCTTCGGAATATACCGCCCCAGTAGGATTATTAGGTGATATGGTAACTACTGCCCTGGTTCTGTCGGTAATAGCCTGTGCGATCGCAGACGGACGTAGCTGGTAATTCTCATCGGTTGGCACCAGGACTGGATGACAGCTCGCCATCTGAATCGCCATTTCGTGGTTGAAATAGTAAGGCGTTTGAAGAATAATCTCGTCCCCGGGAGTGGTAATTGCTAGAATCGCGTTCATGAACGCCATGTTGCTTCCTGCGGTGACAACGATCCGGTTAGCAGAATTGATCTCAATGTGGTTATCAGTTTTTAGTTTGGCCTCAATTGCCTCTCGCAAGGCCGCAATTCCGTGTACGGGTTTGTACTTATGATTACCTGGTAAGCTGTAGAATTCACGCAACATTGCCATTGCCTCTGGGGGGGGATCATAATAGACCACCCCCTGTCCTAAGGATATTGTCTCAGGATATTTACGGATCAGTTCCCCAACCATGGGAATGACTGGCAACTGCACCGCCTCCATGCGGGAGGTCAGGGTTTTCATGGTTTCTTCTTTTTTTCGAGTGAAGGTACCCGTGGTTCATACTAGCGAATCTCATACCAAATCCGCTTGGTCATTACCCCTTTATAAAAATCGACCAAATCTTTTTATGCCAGGAATCTAGGGCTATGCGGATCAGGGGGATATGGGAACAGGATTTGGTTAAGAATTCAGCTTAAATAAAACAGGTCGCGTATGACCTATCAGCGATTAGCGCTACTTGAGGTGCGTTTGCATTCACCTTTTGAATAAGCGATGCCTCAGGTGCGACCCGTGGCGAATTTAATTACGGGTCAAGCGCACCAAAGCCCAACCTGCGGGGGTTTCCCCCACTCATGCTTTGCATGGCTGACAACAGGTAAGCATTGGAATAAGCTGTTGCGCATTTAAATTGGGTATTATTCAGTTATAAAAAAAACCGTCAAACCCTCTCCCCAGCTCCCCAGCTCCCCAGCTCCCCAGCTGTCAGAACCATCAAATTTAAATGAAGACCAGCTTAATGCTGAGTTACATCTTTTAAATAAAACAGGTAAGCATTGGAATAATGCTGAGTTACCTCCCAGCCTCGTTCGCACAGCCTGGCCAAACGCGCCCCGCGTGGCCTTTAGGCAAAGGCTTTGGCCTTGGCCAAAAAGCACCATCTCAAGTAGCCCATATACTTACGATTTGGTATCAGCAGTTAATAGAGATAAAAAAACTAAATTTTTCTATTGCTTCAGTATTGTGTTACTATCCTTAGAGGCGTTGTTTAATTTTCCTTTAATAAAAGTTATGTTAATTATAGTTAAATATTTTTGTCTTAATTTTTGTTTGTTTTTAATTCGGTATTACTAAAAAAATATTAAAAAAATCTAAAAAAATAGCTAACCAATCTCATTAATTTTGATAATATAATTAGCTGTGGAAATTGATGGGATAAACTGGTAGTTATCCATAGATAGCCATGGATAGAACTACTGAGGGGGCGACATGCCAGCTGAAATCATTACTGGGTAAGAGTTTTAGCCCATAATTAACAGAAAGATACATGCTGTTTTGGGCTGACATTCGACCGAGTTATAAGGGTTGAAGCTTCCAGAAAACGATGCAGTGGCCTCACGGGGAGGCAGTGCGGTCATGGGGGTAACTCCCATGAGCAACCGCCGTGGTTTCATCCACTCGCGCTTTGCATCAAGACAATGAATCCAGGGTCAATGTCGGTCTGTATCTTGCCTGATTTATTGGCCTAGAAGCTTTATATAGTGGGCATTTCAGGGCTTATTATATAACCCCCTCAGCTAGAACTAATAGTTTTCTTAACCTTAACTGGGCACGAAAATTTGAGGAGAGTGCGATGAGCGATCCTAATAGAGAAATGGAGATGCGATCGGCACAACCATTAGCTGAACAGCTAGTCCAGGATCAAGTTGACCAGGCGAAGACAGAGGCCCGTAAGGAAGAAGTTATCGACATTTACGAAGATTTGCTCACCACAATCTGGAACCGGATTATGCCGACCTTAGGTAGAGTGACAGTAGTGTCGATTATGGAAAGATCTCTAGCTTTGACAGCGGAAAAATATCCCCTGATTGGCTACATAGAATCAAGTGCCGAGGGAGTTTCGTTTGAGGTGTTTCGCGAAAAGGTTCCACCAGAACAACGGTTACTAATTCGTGAGGCCCTCAAAGAGTTAGTCACAACCCTAATCGATATTCTAGCCATCTTGACGGGCGACATTCTAGTCAGACAATTACTCAAGGAAATTGAAGGGAAAAAACTTATATGATCAGGCCTCGGAGAAAGCCCTTAGGTAAACTGCCTACTAGTATTCCTGGTCTAGACTCGATTCTCGCTGGTGGTATTCCGGAATTGTCCATTAACATCATAACTGGGCCACCCGGATCTGGTAAGACGATCTTTACCCAGCAAATACTATACACCAATGCTAGTACAGAGCACAAAGCGCTTTATCTAGTTACCCTATCAGAACCTTCAGTAAAATTACTGCACTACCTACAAAAGTTTGATTTTTTTGACCCCAGTAAGGTAGGTACTGCGGTAATTTATCTCGACATCGGCGAGATTATCCGAGAGCAGGGTCTAAAAGAAGCGGTCGCTGCCATTATTAATTACGTAAAAGAGTACCGACCTGCGCTGATCGGCATTGATAGCTTCAAAGCCATTCATGATTTGGCAACGGATCCTGTAGAAGTACGTAAGTTTGGCTACGACCTCTCAGTGCGTCTGACCACTTGGGGAGTAACAGCTTTTTTAGTAGGGGAATACACTGACGAAGAAATTAAACATCAACCGATATTTGCCATCGCCGATGGGATTATTCGTCTGCAAAATCAGCCTCTGGGGTTACACTACCAGCGTTATTTAGATGTGCTGAAACTCAGGGGGGAAAATTATTTTACCGGGTTGCACCCCTTTGAAATCAGTGAGACAGGCATAGAAGTCTATCCCCGGATTAAGATGCTGAAAAACTTATGGATGAATACCCAGGTCAGCCAACAAAAACTTTCCACTGGCATCCCTGAACTGGATAGGATGTTAGATGGGGGATTGCAGCATAGCACGGCAACTATGGTTGCTGGAGGCGCAGGCACTGGTAAAACCTTGATGGGACTTCACTTCATTGTGGCTGGAATTCTCAAAGGGGAGCCTGGAGTAATTGTTACCTTTCAAGAAAATCCCCAACAGCTCAAAGCCATTGCCCTGTCCTTAGGTTGGGATTTAGAGGCGATGGAAAAGCAGGGAATGCTAGTGCATATGTATGATTCTCCCGTAGAACTACAGCCGGATATCCATGCTGCTAAGGTTAAAGCTGTTGTAGACAGGGTTAAGGCTCGCCGGATTATGCTTGATTCTCTCAAGGATATTGAGATTGCCACCCCAAATAAGGTTCGCTACAAAGACTATATTTACTCCTTAGTGAACCAGTTGAAACTTCAAGGTGTGACCACCATCGTAACCAACGAAATTGGGGAGCTATTCGGACCGTTTCAGTTGAGTGAGTATGGCGTATCCTTTGTGGTGGATAATGTTATCCTCTTACGCTATGTAGAACTATCGGGTCGGATCGGACGAGCCATCAACATTATGAAGGTAAGGGGAGCGCCCCACAGCAAAGAAATCCGGTTTTTTGAAATTAACTCAGATGGAATTCACATCAACGAGGTGATTGAAGCTCAAACTGGTGTGCTGACTGGAATGCCTGTCTTTAATAATAATTACTTGAATGACAATGGCTTTAAGGAGTTGCTTAACCAGAGTCGTAATATCATGAAAATTTTGCAGGGGGTGGAGGAGATGGAAATCAATGAATTAGCAAATCGCACTGGATTCAGCCCTCAAGAGTTGCTCCATGAGTTAGAGAATCTGAAGCAGCAGGGTATGGTAATTACCTGGGAAAGTCAGAACACAACCTATTACAAAGCTACGATTTGATTGATTATTTTGATTGATTATTAGTTAACTTACCACTAATGACTCATGACTAATGGCTAATGAATAATGCCCAAAATAAAATTAATGCCTACAGGAGTGCCAAATCTGGATGCCGTTTTGGGCGGTGGCTTTCCCATCTACTCATTGAATATGTTGGCAGGGGCTCCTGGGACTGGCAAAACAATTTTGGTGCAGCAGATTCTGTTTAACACTATCAAGCACCAACCCCAGAAGAGAGCTCTTTACCTCAGTACCCTTTCCGAGCCAACCCTTAAGGTGGTGCGTTATATGCAGCACTTCCAATTCTTCGATGCTCAAGTATTTGGTGAGCAGGTGATCTATAGTGATATTGGCTCATTCTTAATTGAACAACCGATGCCTAGGTTGGCGGATCATATAGTGGGTTTGGTCAATCAACATCAAGCAGAAGTTATAGTAATTGACTCTTTTAAGGCCATTGCTGAGCTGACCGAAAAAAGTGGTGACTTCCGCCGTTTTTGCTACGAACTATCGGTTCGCCTCGCCAGTGCTCGTTGCACTACTTTTTTAGTGAATGAATCCGAACCCTCCGAGATTAACCACAGTCCAGAATTTGCTTTGGCTGATGGCATCATTTACCTTTCGACCCATGAGGAGGCAGGGGAGCAACGCCGTTGGTTACAGGTTCATAAATTACGGGGTCTGGCACCCTATATGGAACCATTTCCCTTTGTGATCACTAATCTGGGGGTGCGGATTCTCAGCCCTACCCTAACCCTCAGGCAAAAGTCGGTGAGTTGGTCAGTTCCAGCAGGGCGTATGGTGATGGGAATTCCGGGTTTGGATCAACTGTTGCGGGGAGGTATCCCCTACGGTCGTTCAATCATCCTCTCGGGAGTTGCTGGCACTGGTAAAACTACCTTTGCCCTACAGTTTCTCATGGCTGGAGTTGACCGAGGGGAAAAAGGCTTGCTCTTTTCTTTTGAGGAAACCCCCTCTCATCTGTCCCAGATGGCAGCCGGTTTTGGTTGGGACTTAGAACGTCTGATCCAACAGGAAATGCTGCGGATTGTCTTTGTTACCCAAACTAACATCCGGGTTGAAGAACACCTAGATCAAATTGCTCAGGAAATCGCCTCCTTCCAGCCTCAACGTTTTGTGGTGGATTCACTATCAGTCTTGTTCTACAAAGTCAATAACCGAGCCATCCAGCGAGAAAAGACCTTCCAATTAGCAACCCTGATGCAACAAATCGGTGGAGTGGGTATCTTTATCTCAGGTATCCCTGCTCATGAAACTGGACACCTATCCAGCTTTGGTGTGGAAGAAACCATTGTCGATGGCATGATTATGCTATCAAAAGAACTAGTTGGTCGTAGACGCGATCGCTATCTAGAAGTATTTAAAATGCGAGCATCTGACCATGTCTGTGGTTATCACCGCATGGCAATCACAGAAAACGGTATTGAGATATTGTACAGTGCCAGCCAAATATCTCCCCCCTCAACCACCGAATCATTAAAATTTATTGAGGATGCTCCCTATTTAGTGTTTAGGTCACTCGAAAAATTGCTCCCAGGCAAAATCCCCTATAACACCGCTTGCTTGGTGGAGGGCGCTCCCGGACTGGGTAAGAGTACCCTAGCCTATCAGTTTTTGCTCTGTGGCTTGCATCGCCAAGAATCAGTCTTATATATTAGTGCGGATATTCCTAGGCAGCAAGTTTATCAAACCCTCCCAAGTTGGGGATTACTCCCTGACCCCTACCTGGAAGCAGGGCAGTTGGTAATCCTCGATACCTTTAGTCCCATAGTAGACACATTGCCAGCAACCTCTGTACACCTGAATCTGAATGACCCGGAGATGCTTTTGCTCAGGATTGCGCAACAGCTTGAGCAAATGCCTAAACCCTGTCGAGTAATCTTTGACTCCCTCACGCCTCTACTAATCAACTGTACCCCTAGAGAGTTTATTAAGCTGGTCTACCGTAAAAATCGTCAACTCCGTCAGCCTGATGTGGCAGTGTTAGATATTTTTGCTCAGGACGGAATCGAAAAAAGCGATCGCTACAATTTACTGAACCTTTATGATCTCGTAGTAGACCTTTATTCACCTGACTGGGATGAAATGAATAACGCAGCAGACATTGGCTACAAAAATTGGCTGCGAATTACTAAAATTCGTGGGGCTAAGGCAGATCAGCGTCCCTACCCTTACAGTATCTCCCCCACTAAGGGGATTGTAATTGAGAGCACCTCATCTCAATCAAAGATTATCGATCACTTAGCGTGACCGTTCCCATAGCGTGACCTAAGGTCAAGGTCAAGGTCAAGGTCAATCACAATTCATTTCCCAAACAGTAGAAAATCTCTCGACGCTTCCAGAAAATCTAGCGAAATCAGCGTGTCTAGCTCTGAGGCTATATCCCCTTTAGAATATATCATTACCCCTTAATATAAAAACATTTTTGTTCAAAAATTATGACAGGCAAGCAACCGGTCTGGCAAACAACCTTTGACCAAATCAAGGCAACCATTGACCCACCAATTTATGGTATGCTACTCCTAGAAGAGCAAAAGACTCGGTTGCTGGTAGTGCTAGGCAAACACTCAACTACTACTGCGGCTGAGCAATTGCGAGCTTTGGGACTGATTACCTTAGCTAGCCTAACTGACCTAGACCTCCAACCAGACCAAATTCAGATGGAGTTAGTGGCATCACAGGGAACTGATGCCCCAGAAACCGTCGCTTATTTAGCCCAAAATGACCTGAAGCGACTCTTTGTTACCCTGAGTTTTCTAGCATTTTGTTCGGAAACGCGATCGCTAAATGTTGCTGCCTTAGGCCAAGCACTACGAGAGAGCACTCTGATGCAAAACGCGATGGCTGGATTGGCTGGCTGGAGTGTAATCAATCGTCAGGGGGTGATGATTTATCGCTACCCAGAAGCCCCGGAATTAGATTTAATTGGTAAAGACTATTCCGATCGCCGCTATTTTCAACAAGCTATCAAGGGACGCACCTATATATCAACAGTTTTTCGGGCGAAGAGTAACCTGTGGGTTGCCGTGGTTTCTTTACCAGTGATTGGTAACGATGGGCAAGTAGTGGGAATAGTATCTGGGGGTTTGGATTTGGCAGGAGTGCGGTCATTTCTGAGCGTACCGGTGATTGATGACCATAAAATCAAGGGTCTCATTACCATTGCTAGTCCAGCACCAGACGCTTTTGGTGAGGAACAATTGAAGGTTATCAGCTCACTGGCGCAACAAATGACTAATTGCTAAATTGAACAGTTCCCTAGGGTGCGTAGGGTTCCTTAATAGCAGGCTTGCCCTTATTCTTCGCCTCGTAGCCAGGGTTGGGATAATCCAAAAGGGCTGCATCGCTATTCCCTTTTTCCATCTATGATTGGCAAGGTAATTTTAACATTGCTACCCTTACCCTCTCCAGGACTGACGAGGGTAATACTACCTCCCATCATTTCCATTAAATTCCGGGAAATAGCTAGACCAAGCCCTGTTCCACCACATTGACGGGTGGTCGAGCCATCAACCATCACAAAGGGACGAAATAGTTTTTTCTGTTGACTGAGATCAATACCAATACCTGTATCTTTAACAATAATCACAACCTGTGAATGAGACGTTAGATCAGAAGCCTTGGCAAAACTTCTGTTGTTCTGAGACAGGGGTAGCGGTTCAATTCGGGTCTTAATGGTAATGCTGCCATTGTCTGTAAATTTGGTGGCGTTACCAACTACATTAATTAGAACCTGCTTGAGCTTAGCTGGATCAGCAGGAACGATAATCCCGTGATGCAAATCGCTGGTATGAAACTCAAGACCTTTCTGCTGAATGGAAATAGTCTGTAAATTTATGACTTCATCAAGCAAGTCGCACAGGTAAATCGGCTCAATTTTTACCGATAATTTACCAGCTTCAATCTTGGCCATATCTAGAACGTCATTAATGATTTCCAGCAGATGCATGGCCGCATGATCAGCCCTTTGTAAAAAATCGATTTCTTCTTCCCGGTTGTCACAGAAACCATCCCGTATTAGTCGCAAACAACCAATGATGGCGTTCAGGGGAGTTCTCAGTTCATGGGAGGTATTAGCGAGGAATTCATTCTTGAACTTATTAGCAGTTTGGGCTTCTTTCCAAGTAGCTTCGAGTTCTTCTGCCCAATGTTTCATCCGTTCAATCATTCCACCGAAAGCTTCCGACAATTGGTGAACTTCCCTAATTTTGAAGTTTTGGGGTATACGGTCGTAGGGTAGGAACTGAGATTGATTTAGAGCGTAGTCTCTGAGTTGTTCGAGAGGACGAGCTAATTCCCGAGCAACATAAATCGTTGCCAACAGGGTTGCCCCAATCAAGCCACAGGTGAAGATCAGCAGCACTTGCTGAATTTCTTTAAGACCAGCCAAGGCAATATCAACTGGAGTAACCGCTAAGATCACCCACTTTTGACCTAGCTCAGCAGTAATCGGACTTGGAATTGAGGTATACCCAGCGGTCAATTTCACGCTGTTTTTAATCAAGTAGGATGGTTCAGCAAAATCTTGTTCCTGTGCGATCGCTCTTCCGAGAACCCTTTTGAGTCCCTCTTTTTCTTCTTCCCGATTGATCTTGTCTGTGATATTGTTTACCACTGGCTCTTGATAGTGATGAGTCAAAACTTTCCCTTCTTGGTTAATCACTACCGGATAGCTCGACAATATCTGCTGTTGTGAGGCTGGTGTGTTTAGCAGAGCTGACTGGATGATCAGGGCAAACTGGAGTTGACCTGATCGGTTATATACTGGCGCACTCAGCACTAGTTTGAGTTGACTGGTGGAGTTGGGGGGATATACTTGACTAGTTAAAGTTGTTGAGGGGTGTGTTGAGTAATGTTTAGGGAGTATTATTGTTACCTCAACATCATTACGGTTAACTAATGATTGACTTTGCTGCACAGACGATACAAAAGTCGGTCGGTTAGTTAGCAATTGGTTAGCACAGGTACTTGCGGCGATTGCTTTGCTCTGTAGCTCCATCAACTGTACACAATCGATCTGATGTGGTGACAGTTGAGCCAATTGTTCTACAAATTTTTGATAGGCCGTTGGGGATTCCGACTTTAGGGCTACAGCTTGACTGGCACTCACCAAGTTGGCTTTGAGGGCAGTAATTGACTCTTGAATGCTCTGTGCGTGGAGTACAGCACTTTCCGTAAGATTTTGGCGAGCACTGTCCAATAGCAATGAGCGTGCCTTTGTGTAAGTCACATACACTCCTGTTAGTAAGACTGGCACACTTAACAGCAGAAGGCGCGAAAGTAGAATGCGACGAAAGGAGGATAGACCTGGCTTAACCATAATTCGTCTGGTATTGATGGCTCAGAACCACCCAACCGCAAGATAATGGGCTTTGTTTACAATTACTCACTACAACCTTGGTACTCAGATTGATATCTCTATATCCCTCTATTTAGTTTATGGAAACTTACCGAAATAAATCCAGTTAATTTGAGTAATTTTTCTGTGCCATTCTGAACTAGGGTTGTGTCCATTTAACGTCAGATGGAAGGACAAAGGCATAGATGCATAGCTTGGAGGATGCGAGTAGATCTACCAAGGATTTTCCTTGACTATCAAGACCTTCAGGGTTTGAAATCTGTGACTAGATGTGTTATGTAAGAGATTTACTAACCTTTCTAGCCCATCTGGAAAACCAAGTGGCTCTGGCTGATGGGATCTTGTTTGGTGCAGGTACTTTGTGTGCTTATGGTGTGTAGTTATTTTAACTTAAACTAATATACGGGATATCTGGTCATATCTCGTCTTATAATTACCTCGACTAATAAAAGAAAACTTTAAGTTAATTACTTTAAGTAAACGGTTAAAACGTTAAGGCTTAAGGTAACAAACATTCCAGTTTCTCAGTAATTGATCGCAGGAATTGTTTCAGACTTGCTGACTTGCTGACTTTACTACTCTCAACTTCCCCTAATCCTAGATTACCCCAATGGTTCAACAACCCAAGCTTGACTATTCCGTTATCTGGGTCAACCGCATGGCAGATATTCCCCAATCCGCTTGGGATGACCTTGCCCAACCCCTAAAAACCCCTTTTCTGGAGTGGGAGTGGTTGAATAATATTGAAACATCTGGCAGTGCTACTGCTAAAACCGGTTGGTTGCCCAATCACTTAACGGTATGGCGAGATAGACAGCTGATCGCTGCTGCACCTATGTATGTTAAAGGTCACAGTTACGGAGAGTTTGTCTTTGACCAACAGTGGGCTGATTTGTCCTACCGCTTGGGTATTTCCTACTATCCGAAGTTGTTGGGGATGACACCATTTACCCCAGCGGTAGGCTATCGGTTTTTGATGGCACCGGGAGAAGATGAAGATGAGTTGACACAGATAATGGTAAGTGCTATCGATCATTTTTGCGATCGCAATCATCTGTCTGGTTGTCACTTCCTCTTCGTTGACCCGGATTGGCAACCAGTGATTGAACGCAATGGTTTTAAGAGCTGGCTACATCACAGCTATATTTGGCAAAACCAAGGTTTTAGCAGTTTTGAGGATTACCTAAAGGTCTTTAATGCTAATCAACGCCGCAATATTAAACGAGAACGCAAGGCTGTAGCCAAAGCAGGCCTGACCCTGAAAATATTCACCGGGGATGACATTGAAAAATCCTTGTTTCCCTTAATCTACAGCTTCTACAGCAGCACCTGCGATAAATTTATGTGGGGTAGCAAATATCTCACGCGCCAGTTTTTTAAGCAATTGTATCCTAACTACCGTCAGCGAGTGGTATTAATTGCTGCTTACCAGGAGGAGGATGACCAAAAACCAGTGGGAATGTCCTTTTGTGTCAATAAGGGCAATCATTTGTATGGTCGTTATTGGGGCTGTTTTGAAGAATTTGACTGCCTACATTTTGAAGCCTGTTACTATGCACCGATTGAGTGGGCAATCGGCCAGGGCATCACCATGTTTGACCCTGGTGCTGGTGGGCGTCACAAGAAGCGTCGTGGTTTCCCAGCAACTGCTAACCATAGTGTTCACCGATTCTACGATAAACGCTTTGACCGGATTTTTCAAAACTATATCGATGAGGTTAACCTCATGGAACGTGAGGAAATTGAGGCTATTAATCAAGATTTGCCCTTTACCAAGCGCGAGATTAAGTTTGAGATTCCGGATTGATTAGCAGTTGAGGAGTAGTTTGAATAAACGCGCCTTTTGCACAAAGCACAGATACGATTTCCCCGATCTGACTTGACATAAGGTCTTGATATAAGGTAATAATGTATGCTAATATAGCAAGCTACTAGCAGAAAAGTAAGGTATTGCTAAGCGGAAAAAAAACACAATAATGAGTAATTTTCGTCAATGCTCACCCTATGACCTGCTAGCCCTGGCTGTGGATGAAGCCTCCGAGGGAAGACACGCAGCTGCATTGCGTTATATGACCATGGCGGTAGAGCGTTCTAAGCTTCCAGAATACGCTAGTGACGCTCAAACCTTTATTCGGTTGCACAAAGCCACAGGGACTTTAGTACAAAGCTCCCTATCCAGCCCTGAGGAAGAAAATCCAGCTAGGCTTTACTTTATCTTAGACAAGGGACGCAATGCGATTCGGATCGGTTACACTACTAACCCCAATGGTAAGATTAGAGGGCTTGAAACTAAGAGTGTAACGACTTTAGAACTAATAAAAATTATCCCAGGAAGTGCTAAGATGGAAACCGAATTTCACAGGAAATTCCAACATCTTAGGATTTCTGGGGAATGGTTTGATGCGACTCCAGAAGTGATGAGATATATATCATCTCTTTGAGTTTGTCATCTATCAGCTATCTCTTTGAGTTTATAATATATCAGCTATCAGCTATTCGGGTAGCGTGCGCTAATCGCTGATAGCTGATAGCTGAACGCGCACGCGTGCGTGTGCGTAGCACATAAGCTGATAGCTGATAGCTGATAGCTGATAGCTAAATACTTAGGAAAAACCTTGGTAGAAAAAGTAGGTAACCATCGGCACAACTGTAGCAACAACTAAAATAACTACAACCCAAAGGGTAGCATTGCTCTCTTGAGTTTCTTCTGCACTCTTAAAGTTGCCAGCAATGTTAATGTCTTCTTCCAATACAGGAGCACCGGGATCTGCTTCGCCAGATAAGACAGCTACTATGCGATCGCTTACATCTAAGAAAGCCTGATTATACTTGTTGCCATCCCGCAGCGGCACCTGTAGGGTTTCAGAAGCCACACTTTCAGCAATGTCATCAGACATAATTTCTTTAACGGAATTGCCAGTGACGATAGCACTGTTATTGGTGACAGTATCCAGCACTATCAAGGTTTGATTAGCTTGGTCTTCTGGATTACCATACCATTTTTCAAACAACCCTTGGGCAAAAGTTGCTGCTGTTTCACCATAATCTAGGCCGTGGACAGTGACCAGTCTAACTTGATTGCCCGTTGCTTTCGCTAAATCCTCTAAGGATTGAGTCAACTTGCCTTCTGTAAAGCGAGAGAGAACTTCTGACTTGTCAACTACCCAAGTCGGTTCTCCAGCGCTAATGTTAGGCATTTGATAGACATTGATGGCATTGGCTGGTGCTGCAATTATTCCGCTTGCTAACAATATACCTAAAAGAGGGATAATTAGGGATTTAATGTATTTGCGTTGATTTTGTAGTTGGTTGAGGAGCTGTTTCATAACAAAGCTGACAACAAAGACGTGGACTCTCTCAAAATAGACTTGTCCCTAAAATACTATAGAAACTGCTCATCAACCTAATCTGATTTATGGTCAAGATAATGGTATTTAGTGAAACTGCTAACATATCACCAATCAGGTCTAGGCAATTTAACTATGCTGAACTATGACCCGTTACAATACCTTCCGACTTCAGAAGAATTACCCTCTTCTGATGAAACCCCTGTGGATAATGAACTGCAAGATACCATTCCTCACTTATTGAAAATGGGAATCAATCCTGAGGATCTTGTGGATTAATCTTTAATGCTAACAACTTTCTCTTGTCCCCATCTCCCTATCTCCCCATCTCCCTATCTCCCCATCCAAGCAATCTACTATCTTTGAATACAACTCGGTATCAACTCTCTTTAGGTACCACCTGACCCATATACATCCCCCACAACTGGGCGGCTTGGCTACTACTGCCATTGGTAGGAGAATTATTGTCATTGCCTAACCAAATCCCTGTAACGATCTGATGCTTGGGAATAAAACCGATAAACCACAGATCTACATTTTTATCAGTAGTACCGGTTTTTCCCCCTTCTCCTTGACCAATCTGGGCACTGCGACCGGTGCCACTGGTGACTACACCCTGAAGCATTTCTGTCATGGTGTTGGCTACCGCTGGTGAAACTGCTTGCTTGTTGATAGTTGGCTGATCAGCGAAGTCGTAGATTACTCGACAGGTTTGGTAGTCTTGGTAATCGCTGCAATCACTACTGTCGAGAATTCTAATAATACCATGGGGACGATACCACATACCTTGATTTGCGATCGCACCATAGGCTCCAGTCATTTCCAATAGACTAACTTCACTTTGACCTAAGGCTAAACCAAATACAGGCTCCAGTTTTGAGCTAATGCCTAAGCGTTGCGCCAGTCGTATTACTCTATCTAAACCAGCATCTTGAGCAACCCTGATCGCTACTGCATTTTCCGATTGAGCCAGACCAGCATACATATCAATTTCAGTAGCATCTTCAGACCGCTCACAACGTCTGATCCGTTTAATCCCAGAGCAGGAGTAGGTTTTGGTTGGTAAAATCCCTTTTTCTAAAGCAGCAGCATAGGCAAAGAGTTTAAAGGTTGAGCCTGGTTGACGCTTGGCTTGGACGCGATTAAACTGGCTTGTTTGGTAATCGGCTCCGCCAACCATGGCTAGAATCTCGCCATTACTGGTATTGAGGCTTGCGATCGCTCCCTGGGAAAATCCTAAGCGGCTACCAGTTTTCTTGACATAGTCCCGTAGAGCAGCTTCAGCTTTGGCCTGAAACTCCGTATCTACAGTAGTTTCTACAATAAAATTACCTTCCTGAGCTAACTCTGAGCCCAGTAACGTCCTCAATTGCTGGAAAACGTAGCTATAGAAATAGCGTGCTTTGGTGCTAGACAGAATTTCTCGGGCTTTGGGGCTAACTTCAATCCGCGATCGCCTCGCTCGATTAGCTTCTTCTCGACTAATCATTCCCAAAGCGTGCATCCGGTCTATCACCCGATTCCGTAATTGTAATGACGTATCATAATTTTGGATTGGGTTATAGCTATTGGGTGCTGGTAAACTTGCCACCAGCGTTGCGGCTTCTTGGATATTTACATTAGCTGCTGATTTGTCGAAATAAAATTGAGCAGCATCTTCAAAGCCAAATGCTTCTATACCCAAGTAAACTCGGTTTAAGTAAGCCTTTAAGATCGCGTCCTTACTGTAAACTGTCTCTAACTTTAGGGCAATAATTGCTTCCCGCACTTTCCGGTCTGCGGTATTGGCTCGACCGACATATTCGGGAAATAGGCTTCGTGCTACCTGCTGAGTGATCGTACTAGCCCCTTCGCGAATGCCTCCCCCTTGAAGATTCCGCACCACAGCTCGCATAATCCCATAGGGGTCTACTCCAAAGTGCCAGTAAAAGCGGCTGTCTTCTGAAGCTATCACTGCTTTCGGCAAATATGGGGAAAAATCCGATAACCTCCTAAGTTCTCGGTGAGCATCGGTCCGGGGTTGCCGTAAGGGAATTTGGTCACGAGAGTAAACAATAACAGGACCTGTGACTCCCTCGGGCAATGGCCTGACTGATGGTGCTTTGATGGTTTGAAATCCAATTAGTAATACCACTAAGGCAATTAAGCCACCGATGCCATAGAGAAAGTAACGAATTCCTTGGATATACCAGGGGGGAGGATAGACGTACTGTAGCTCAACTGATGCCGCTAGTTCCGGTGGGCCAATGGTGAGGGTGTCTCCGTGATACAGCAGCAAAGAGGAAAGTCGGCGTCTGCCACGATAGATACCATTAGTAGAGTTTTGGTCTTTTATGATAAACCTACGCCCACGCCTACCATACCGTTCTAGGGAGAGATGAACTTGACTGACTACTGGGTTGCGAACGATTATGTCACAGGATTTGGAACTGCGCCCGAGTACGTAACGGTCCCCAACCAGGGGATAGACATCGGATTTGTTGGTATTACTGTCTTGCACCCAAAGTTCCGGCACTCTCGCATTAGGCTTTAGTGCTACTGCTTGAAGATTGACCTTCGCATGAATGGTCTGTACTACCTGAGTTAGCTGACTAAGTATGGTCTTTGGGGGTTTGGAGGGTGGTGGAGAACTCATGGTCAGCGATCAGCAATTAGCTTGGGTGCCTATGGAACCATTGTAATAACTCTAGCAATCAGCTTTTGCCCACTGCTCCCGATTCCCGATTCCCGATTCCCGATTCCCGATTCAACGACTAGCAGGAAAACTACCACCAACGAAGTGAATATCACTAAAAGTTTCAATCCACAAACGAGCCCCACAATCTAGTGGATGATCAGGATTATAGACAATCTTGCAAGGCCCAAGGATTTCGACTTCATTACCGTAGAGATTAGTACCACTTCGTTTTACTGAAATCACTGGCTTGCGGTCTTTGGGGCTTTTCTTGATATTCGAGCCAATGTGATTACGGTTGACATTAATCTTGGCTAATGCGGGAGGACGACTAGTGCGCCATTTCCCCTTTGGTCCACGAGTACTTTTAGTGATTTGTGGCAAATGGTTGAACAGAGGGATAATCCAGAATTTTCCAGTTTTATAGGCACCCCGAACGCGACCCTTCTCTAGGAGTTGGCGCAATCGTCGAGAAGAAATTCCTAATAGAGATGCTGCTTCAGTAGTTCCAACGCACTTGTTCATGGAGTGTCCTTTAACTATTCCGATATTACTAGTTTAATAGATAAAAAGAAAATTGGCAACTTTTTTTAAATAGGGATGAAAGTAGCTAAAGTGTGGTAAGTGTGGAGAGGGTGGGGGGTGAAGTGAAGTGGTGTGGTGTCCACTATGAGCGACTGGGTCAATACCGGAATAGTTAGGAAATAGGGAATCGGGAATGCGATCGCGTAGCGTGACATGCATGTCAATCGCTTTTAGCGGAAGCTTTGCGTGACTCGCGTAGCGTGACATGCATGTCAATAGCAAAAAATAACCTAACTTTGGAACAACCGAGGGAAAAGGGAATAGGGATGAAAGCAGCTAAAGTGTGGTAAATATGGAGTGGGTGGAGGGGGGAAGTTAAGTGCTGTGATGTCCAGTATGAGCGACTGGGTCAATATCGGAATAGTTATAAAATTGGGAATCGGGAATGCGATCGCGTAGCGGCTCCAAAGGAGCATCGCTTGCGTAGCGTGACCTGCATCTCAATCGGATTTAGTTAATATCAACTTTGAAACAAGCAGAAGAATTTGGGGCACGCTACGGGAATGGTCATGCTGCGCGATGCTCCTGCTCCAAAAGAACCGCTACGCGATCGCGGAAAGCGGAAAATGGGCTAATGGTGTTTTTGTAAGATTGTAAGTTGTAGGGTTGTGAGATTGCGGTTGATAAGAATAGTATTGGGATGAATTTTACCTAACACCCGCTCGGCTATCTCTAGTGCTTGACGATAAAGGAGTTCGGCATCTTGGTACCGCCCCTGGTTATCGTATAGTCCTGCCAGATTGTTGAGGCTATTTGCGACATCTGGGTGGTTTTCTCCCAGCAGCTGTTTCCTCAGCTCTAAGGCTTGTTGGTAGAGGAGTTCCGCTTCTGAGTACCGACCCTGATGATCATGCAGTAAAGCCAGGTTGTTGAGGCTATTTGCAACATCTGGGTGGTTTTCTCCCAGCAGCTGTTTCCTCAGCTCTAAGGCTTGTTGCAAGAGAGGTTCGGCTTCTGAGTACCGACCCTGATGATCATATAGTAAAGCCAGGTTGTTGAGGCTGATAGCGACAGAAGGGTGGTTTTCACCCAGCAGCTGTTTCTTTAGGTCTAAGGCTTGTTGCAAGAGGGGTTCTGCTTCTGAGTACCGACCCTGCTTAGAGTACAGTGCTGCCAAGTTGTGGAGGCTAGTTGCGACATCTAGGTGCTGTGGTCCCAACAGCCGTTTCCTCAGCTCTAGTACTTGTTGGTAGATGGGTTCGGCATCTTGGTACCGCCCCTGGTAATAGTACAGTACTGCCAGGTTGTTGAGGCTGGTAGCAACATCTGGGTGGTATGGTCCAAACAGCCGTTTCCTCAGCTCTAAGGCTTGTCGGTAGAAGGGTTCAGCTTTTGAGTACCGACCCTGGTCTTCGTACAGTGCTGCCAGGTTGTTGAGGCTGGCTGCTACAGATGGATGGTTTTCTCCCAGCAGCTGTTTCGTCAGGTCTAAGGTTTTTTGAAAGAGGGGTTCCGCTTCTGAGTACCGTCCCTGATAATGGTAAAGTGATGCCAGGTTATGGAGACTGGTTGCTACAGATAGGTGGTTTTCTCCTAGACGGTCTTGGCTAACCTTCAACCATTGCTTTAACCAAGGCTCTGCCAGTTTGTATAATCCCTGATCTTTATAGAAGCTAGCTAGCCCAAAAAATGGCCACAATAAATCTTCATCCTCTAGCCATTGTTGTAGTTCTGTTGCTGCTTCTGCTATGTGAGGTATGGATGGTGCTATTCCGTCTACCTCCTCTTTTGTTGTGGAATCATAAGGGACAGACTGTGCTTCTTGTACCATTACCTTACAGAAACTCTGTTTAAACTCCTCTGCTTCCGGCATCTGTTCGAGTTTACTTCGGAAGTATTTACGTACTAATTGGTGTAATTGATAATCCCCTTGCTCAGTTTCACGAATTAAATTCAAACCCAATAGACTGTCTTCTATTACGTCTTCCCAATCTTCATTTAAAGGAACCAGTTCATAACTATCAGTTATAGATAAACAGCTTTCTACTAGTGTCCACTTAATTGGAGCTAAGGCAAAAAGGCTCAAAAAACATCCCAGCCACTGCCCTTGAGAATCTAATTCTTTCCAGCTCAACTCTAATGCTGCTTCTACTCCTCTTTGAGCTGTCATCCCTCCCGATGGCTCCAGTTTGTTTAGCTTTTGCTCCAATTCCTGTGCCATCTTGGCTAAAGTCCACCTAGACTTTCTCTTGAGGAAACGTCCTACTAACTCCAATCCCAGGGGTAGGTATCCTAGGTCTTTACAGAGTTGAGAGGCTACTTCTGGTTCTTTTTCCAATCGTGACTGACCGATAAAAGACGCTAACAACTCTAAAGTTGCTTCGGGATCTAAGACTTCTAGGCGTAATTGTTCAAAAGATTCCGATAACCAATACTTACGTGTCGTGATGAGTAATTTAAAACGAGATTCTTGGGGTGGTAGATAGTCTTCAATGTCCTCATAGTCTCTAACATCATCCAAAATGATCAGGACATCACCATCTAAAGGCGGCCACCGAGACCAACAGTAGTCTAACTGGTCTGATAACTCCCAATCTTCAGGAGGATTAAGATTGAGCTGAGACTTAGCAAAACTCAGCAATTGTAACCCTGGGTTGAATTCTTCTTGTACCTGTATCCAACAAATACCAGCAGGGTAGGTAGATTGCTGTTTCTGGCGCTGAGCATACTGTATAGCAAGTTCAGTTTTTCCTACTCCAGCCATACCGCTAACCACAGCAGTGATAGCAATGCGCTCCTTCTCTTGAAGCTGTTGGTGTAGGTCTTTTAGTTGTTTGTCCCGACCAACAAAGTTGACTACGCCACTGCGTACCCTAGCTAAATTATTAGGATTAGTAACTGGGATTTGGTTAACCTGCTCCCCAGGCGAATTCAGCTAATCTTGAGGATAATTGTTGTTAATGGTGATGGTATTATTACTACCAGCTTCGTTAATGAATTGACCTTGATTTTTCTTGTGGTAAATTACATCACCACCAGATACCTTGTTGTAATTTACATCACCACCAGATACTTGCCAATTCTCCCCTTGCCCTTGGTTCAAATTATCGATTTCCCTTGCTAATGCTTCAATCTCCTGGGCAAATTGAGAATCAGCTGCCATCGCCTGTTTCAAAAAGTAAGATACAACGTCTAAATCAGTCTTTGAACCTTGTTCAGCACCTAGCAAAGCTACTTCAGCCGTGGGATTACTGCTTAACTTATTAATAATCTTCTCGCGCAAGGGCTTGGCTTTTTCTATCCCTGCCTCAGTGACCTTTTCTACTATAGTTTCCGCAGCTTTCGTACCGATAAAGGCTAGGGTTGCAATGGCTAGAGGTTCCATATCTGAGTAACTAGGACAGATTAACTAGACCTACAATCAATACATACAGCCAAACGGATTTTGTTCAGGATTAACTCTGATCAACTAGAATCGATTCCTAGGTCTTACTCCCTCACCGACTAGCCGGAGAACTACCACCAACGAAGTGAATATCACTAAAAGTTTCGATCCACAAACGAGCGCCACAATCGAGTGGATTATCAGGGTTATAAACAATCTTACAAGGCCCAAGGATTTCGACTTCGTTGCCGTAGAGATTGGTGCCACTGCGTTTTACTGAAATCACTGGCTTCCGGTCTTTGGGGCTTTTCTTGATATTCGAGCCAATGTGATTACGATTGACATTAATCTTCGCTAATGCGGGAGGACGACTAGTGCGCCATTTCCCCTTTGGTCCACGAGACCCTTTGGTAATTTGTGGCAAATGGTTGAACAGAGGGATAATCCAGAATTTCCCAGTTTTATAGGCACCCCGCACCCGACCCTTCTCTAGGAGTTGGCGCAATCGTCGAGAGGAAATTCCTAATAGAGATGCCGCTTCAGTAGTTCCAACGCACTTGTTCATGGAGTCTTTTTAACTATTCCGATACTACTAGTATATAGGATTAAAAGAAAATTGGCAATAAAAGCTTGTAACAAAACTTTTCAAAATATGTTATAATATAAGATTATTTGTGCTATAATAAAATTACCGTGGAACGTTTTAGCGCCCACGGTAAGAGCCAGCCTACAGAAGTCACACGGAAGGCTGGCTCTCGTCCCCCAGTTAAGGAGATAACTTATTATTATGACTTACTCTCAACGCCTTTATCCATGGGCGGTGGTTCGCTTATTGCCCAAGATGCAACGAGTACTTGTTGGTCGTTTCCGCAATCGCTCGGATGCGGAAGGCCACATGCAGGCTCTGAACCGGTTAATGCCTGATGGGAAATTTATTATTGTTTTTGATATTGGGCAGGAGATAGAGGAAGGATCTGAGGAGAATAGGGAGTAGGGAGTAATTAGCTTTCAGCGTTATGGGCAAGGCAAGAGGAATCCTCCAATTCTGGGGGACTTTGACCACTGTGCCCCCTAAATCCCCCAATTTTGGGGGACTTTGACCACTGTGCCCCCTAAATCCCCCAATTCTGGGGGACTTTCAACCCCTCGATATCTTCTCCCCCCAAAATTGGGGGGCTGGGGGGGCATCCCAATTCTGGGGGACTTTGACCACTGTGCCCCCTAAATCCCCCAATTCTGGGGGACTTTCAA
>WTKN01000275.1:25954-28430 GCA_011524395.1 Moorena sp. SS36440bin_2 | reverse complement strand
CCTCTTGCCTCTTGCCTCTTGCCTCTTGCCTCTTACCTCTTGCCTCTTGCCTCTTGCCTCTTACCTACTCCCTGTTCCCTATTAGCTAATTAATGACTGTTGTTTCGCATAAATATTTTTCAGATGCTTCTTAACGGTATTGGTAGTAATATAAAGCCGAGCCGCAATTTCTTTGTAAGACAATTTAGATTTCTTAAGCAACCAAACTTCAGCTTCCCGGTTAGTCAATCCATATTTTTTAGCATCAGTAAGAGCAGCATTGTAGCTATAATGATGGCGATTTTCTAGAGTAACTAACAGATAAGGCTGTGCTTGATTATCCAAGACTAACCATCTTACCCTAACTCGAACTGTTAGGGAATTCTCCGTTTGGATTTCCGACTCAATAATCATTTTTTGCCCAGAAAACCAATCGCGACTATCAATTAACGCTTCGCACACTCGCCAAATTGACTCAGGTATAGAACTCATCTGTGACTTATCTTGACAGAGTTGACGACAAATGCGACTCCCACGTTCATTAGCATGAACCCACTTTCCTTGAGACGTCAGAATCAAGACACCGTCAACAAATCCTTCAATAATAGCTTGTAGAAGGAATTGAGAGTTCTTCGATTGTAAACTAGCAACCTGAGACTTATTTTCTGAATTACTGAGCTGAGCGAAACCTTTAACTTGCTGGTTAATCTGGGACTGTAAGCTATACATGTTGAATCTCCTTCAATACCCATAACTCTCCGAATTACCCAAAAACTCTAGACAACGATGGCTGAATTGAGTAACTCGTTCTGGCTTACTGATACAGTCATTTTTATAGGCGAACTCCTGTAGCTACAATGAGCAAGCTACAGATTTCCCAAGTTCGTTGCATTTGTTTGCAATCAAGAGTAGCCGGGTGAAGAGACCGGAAGGAAGGTGAAGTTTTTCTACAGTTATTGGTTTTTTATTAGTTTTGCGGAGTTAAAATCCGAAATTATACTGTTTAGGGGTGTTGCTATATATATATCTCTCTCAATAAATACCATTAGATTACGGCAATGTGTAGAAATAGTGAATGGGCTAGCTAAGCCAAGTCATTAAACTACCTTGCCACAATTTTGTCAGTCTATTACACGATCCATGAGCAATGAATCCAGCATTTATCGATGAGTGGTTTCCGGATGAGTTACAAGATAACTATATATATAAACTGATCAACCCACGACGGGTTGGTTTAACTCGCTGTCGAGCAGAGTATTTCGTGCGATTGTGGGCTTATCTACTCCTCAAGCAACAGGAATTGAATGGTCGCTTAAGAAAACCCCTTAGCCAATTGACCATACCGAAAGGGTTTGTCCCATGTACTAATCGAGAAGCGGCAGAACTTTTCTATGCTAACAAAGACCGAGGAAGCGATCGCGCTGCTGGGATGATGATTGATATCCTAGTGGACCTCGGATTAATTGAGAAACTCTTTGATGGCAATACGATTTGTATCAGAATTCGCCCTGTTGCCCATTTAACATCATCTAACCCATTAGCTGAGGCCATACAGTTCCAAGTTGATGCCTTTAACCCCCGCACTGATGCTGTGATCGTGGCGAATTTCTTGGCTCGCAACTACAACTGGATGAGTAATACAACCAATTATATCCCCTTCAAAATTACCAAGCTGCTACGGAGCTGGGCACATCAGTATCCCAGTAGTATGCGAGTGCTACGTCGCTGTGATACCTCTGCTGCCGTTGGATTCTATATGCTCTATCCCACCGCCAGTGAGTGTGAGGAAAAATTCTTCCTTCCTGCTAGCAATAGCCTTTATTTGAGTTCCACCTCCACGATCGACCCCCTAAAAATGGCTACCCCCGGAAATGCGGATTGTACTTCGGTCTTAGTCAGGAGTTGGATGATTGATACTCCTTATATGAGTCACCAGAATGTCTGTCGATTCCTCGAAGATGTGCAGCAAACCCTAGTGGGTATGAAAGCTGATTTTCCGAACCTTTGGGATTTATACGCCATGACCATCCATCCCAGTTATCAAGAGCTGTCAATGGCGATAGGATTTCAGAAAATCGGTGATCAGAGCAATTCCTGTGTGTCATGGCTGTATACATCAGTAGACCAATTTTTGAATCTAGCCATGGCAAAGGCCATATCAAAACTGGAATTTAGGTGGAATGGCACTGACTCAAGACTGACTGGATGACAAGCTGCTTGAAAATATCATTTTAATAGTTTGGTGGAACAGGCATCGTGGTGGCACCGTCATGTTGCTGGAATCTGCATATTTGTGGAACGGGCATCTTGCCCGTTTCATTTTCCGGGCTAGCAATTTAAGTATGACGGTGGGCAGTGCATCAGACAGATAATGAAGCTTGTCATAGCTTTGGTAGGCACGGCTCACCCCAGGATTCTGACGTTGGGTCACTCAAGTAATGGATAGCAGTAGAGTGGGCATCCTGCCCGCGCGGAAATAAGGAGGAAACTGGCAAGA
>WTKN01000275.1:13038-25854 GCA_011524395.1 Moorena sp. SS36440bin_2 | reverse complement strand
TGCCAGTTCTACCCAAGATGCCAGTTCTACCCAAGATGCCAGTTCTACCCAAGATGCCAGTTCTACCCAAGATTCGGATTCCAAGCGTTAATAAAGCGATCGCACCTTTTTTATTAAGTAATGTTAAGCTAAACTAGCAGTCAATTCAGACAGATTCAGAAGCCTGTAATAGCCTTGCTAGGAACTCCCCAAGGTAGGATTAACCCCTAAGATTAATCAAAATTGTCCTAGATTTCAGTAAGGATTGACAAAAGCAATTACTCCTATTTTGTTAAGCAATGTTAAGCTAAACTAGCAGTGCTTCAAAGGGATTAACCAAGGTGCCCATATCCTGGCTTAAGCCTTGCTCAGTATAGGATTCATCCCTCGTATTCATCCCTCGGATTCATTACAATTTTGTTAGCTATCAGTAATCATTGAGGAAAGCGATCGCACCTTTTTTATTAATTAGAGTAAAGTAGTTTTAAATAAAGTTACGATTAAACCCCGAAAATGTATTTATCTTCAGGATTGTATTAGGATAAATACAGACAGGCAAAACAAGCCTTCTGAACCTAGATAATCTAATAAACGCAATCATCCGAACATGACTACCACATTAAATCAGCGTAATGCTAACGTGTGGGACCGGTTCTGCGATTGGATCACTTCCACCAACAACCGCCTATATGTAGGCTGGTTCGGTGTACTGATGATCCCCACATTGCTAACCGCTACCATCTGCTTCATCATCGCCTTCGTCGCTGCTCCTCCTGTGGACATCGATGGCATCCGTGAGCCCGTTGCTGGCTCCTTGATTTATGGCAACAACATCATCTCTGGTGCTGTTGTTCCTTCTTCTAACGCCATTGGTTTGCACTTCTACCCAATCTGGGAAGCAGCTTCCTTAGATGAGTGGCTCTACAATGGTGGTCCTTACCAGCTAATCATCTTCCACTTCCTTGTTGGTATCTTCACCTACATGGGTCGTCAGTGGGAGCTGAGCTACCGTCTAGGCATGCGTCCTTGGATCTGCGTTGCTTACAGCGCTCCCTTGGCTGCTGCTACTTCTGTGTTCCTAATCTACCCCATTGGACAAGGTTCCTTCTCCGATGGTATGCCTTTGGGAATCAGCGGTACCTTCAACTTCATGTTCGTGTTCCAAGCTGAGCACAACATTCTTATGCACCCCTTCCACATGCTGGGTGTAGCTGGCGTATTCGGCGGTTCACTGTTTAGTGCTATGCACGGTTCTTTGGTGACCTCCTCCTTAGTGCGTGAGACCACCGAAACCGAGTCTCAGAACTATGGTTACAAGTTCGGACAAGAGGAAGAAACTTACAACATCGTTGCAGCTCACGGCTACTTCGGTCGTTTGATCTTCCAATATGCGTCCTTCAACAACAGCCGTTCCTTGCACTTCTTCTTGGGTGCTTGGCCTGTAGTAGGCATCTGGTTTACCGCTCTGGGCATCAGCACCATGGCGTTCAACCTCAATGGCTTCAACTTCAACCAGAGTGTTATTGACTCTCAAGGTCATGTAATCAACACTTGGGCTGATGTACTAAACCGCGCTAACCTAGGTTTCGAGGTAATGCACGAGCGTAACGCTCACAACTTCCCTCTAGATCTAGCTGCTGGTGAAGTTACTCCTGTTGCTTTAACTGCTCCAGTTATCAACGGCTAATCTAAATTTGGCTTAATTGGCTGAGTTTGAAAGAAGCGCTCTCCGTTTGGGGGGCGCTTTTTTGTTTGTATTAAAGAAAGGGAACAGGGAATAGGGAACAGGGAATAGTGATAATAGTTGACTATTTCAGTACTGAAATTGATTCTTATAGCGCTACGCGCAAGGCAAAAGACAAGAGGCAAGAGGCAAAAGTTGACTACAACAGCTTTTGCTGCTTGTATCAATATTGATTTTTTTGTACTGGTCCAAGATCTAATATCAAGTTCAGATAATCAGTTATAAAAAAATATAGCTTTCTTCTAGTAGGTAATCTCCATCCCCTGTTCCCTGTTCCCTGTTCCCTGTTCCCTGTTCCCTATTACCTAATATTTATAAGTATTCAACCGAACATAATATAAGTTATATGTTTCGCGATCGCCTTTGGCGCGCTCTTCAGAGCGATCGCTCCCTTCCTTTTACTAGCAATACTCTCAAAACATTAATTACAGAATTAGGCTCAGAATGCCAAACGGTTACCGCTTTAATCTATCAACTTCAGTCACCTCACCTCAGTGCTAGACAGCAAGCGGAGATTCTCGCAGAATTGCTGGCTGCTACAATTCATTTGAATGTTCATTGTGGAGAAGACTTTCAAACACTTATTGCTCAGGAGATGGAAAAATTGCCGGATGATGATAATTTCAGGATTATCGATTTAAGCTAGTAAAATTAAGGGAAGCAGAGAATTCTTTGGAAAATTGTTTTGAATTAGGTCTGCTATCTGTGTTTGGGAAGGAAGTTATGAACCACAGTATTCAGCAACGTAATAGAAATAAATGGCTAAAGGTTGGTTTATTTGCATCTTTTATTAGTGTGGTGGTTGTAGGGTCAGTTGTATCGACTTATTTTGCCTTACAATCTCGTAAAGAGGTAATTAACTTAAACTTACTAGCACAAGCTAACAATATCAAGTATTCTCTATCCTTAAAACCTACTACAAAAGAATTGATCCAAGCTATTGAAGCAACAGGTAAGAGTCTATCCCATCAAAAAGACTTAACACCAACGGTGATCAATGAAGTTAATTCTAGCTTATTGGCAGCTTTAGATAAAGTTCTAGAAAGGAATCTTATACAAGGTCATACAAATTCTGTTTTGGAGAGCCTCTTCAGCCCAGATGGCAAAAAAATTCTCAGTCGTAGTTTGGATGACACAGTGCGGTTGTGGGACACCGAATCCGGTCAACTTCTCCATACACTAGAAGGTCATACAGATGGTATTAATGATATCGCCTTTAGCCCAGATGGTAAAAAAATTATCAGTGGGAGTCACGATAAAACAGTGCGGTTGTGGGACACTGAATCCGGTCAACTTCTCCATACACTAGAAGGTCATAAAAGTAATGTTGAGGCGGTCGCGTTCAGCCCAGATGGTCAAAAAATTATCAGTGGGAGCACTGACAAAACCTTGCGGTTGTGGGACACCGAATCCGGTCAACTTCTCCATACCTTAAAAGGTCATGAAAGTTATGTGGATGTGATCGCCTTTAGTCCAGATGGGAAAAAGATTATCAGTGGGGGAACTGATCGTACAGTGCGATTATGGGACACTGAATCTGGTCAACTTCTCTATACCTATAAAGGTCATAAAAGTGATATCAGGGCGATCGCCTTTAGCCCAGATGGCAAAAAAATTCTCAGTGTGGGAAGTTGGGACAAAACCTGGCAGTTGTGGGAAATCGAATCGGGTCAACTTCTCCATCAACCAAAAGGTCATGAAAGAGATATCACAGCGATCGCCTTTAGCCCAAATGGAAAGAAGATTCTCAGTGGGAGTCACGATCAAACAGTGCGGTTGTGGGATACAAAATCCGGTAAACTCCTCCATACCTATAAAGGTCATAAACATGCTGTGTATGTGATTGCCTTTAGCCCAGATGGCAAAAAGATTCTCAGTGGGGCTTTCGACAAAACAGTGCGGTTATGGGACGCCAGATTCGGTGAACTTCTCCATACACTAGAAGGTCATAGATATGCTGTCACTGCTGTCGCCTTTAGCCCAGATGGCAAACAGATTATCACTGGGAGTCAGGACAACACAATACGGTTGTGGGACACTGAATCCTTTCAAATTCCCTATAAACTAAGTGGTAATATATATTATGGTGGAATCGCCTTTAGCCCAGATCGAAAGAAGATTATCAATGGATCTTTTTATAAAATACGGCAGTTGTGGGATACAGAATCCGGTCAACTTCTCCATACACTAGAAGGTCATGAAACTACTGTCAATGTGGTCACCTTTAGCCCAGATGGAAAGAAGATTCTCAGTGGGAGTGGGGCGACACTGCGGTTGTGGGACACAGAATCCGGTCAACTTCTCCATACCCTAAAAGGTCATGAAACTACTGTCAATGCGATCGCCTTTAGCCCAGATGGAAAGAAGATTCTCAGTGGGAGTTCGGACACGACACTGCGGTTGTGGGACACGGAATCCGGTCAACTTCTCCATACCCTAAAAGGTCATAAAAGTACTGTGGATGTGATCGCCTTTAGTCCAGATGGCAAACAGATTCTTAGTGGGAGTGAGGATACTACAGTGCGGTTGTGGGACACAGAATCTGGTCAACTTCTACATACCCTAGAAGGTCATAAAGGTCCTATCAGTGCCATCGCCTTTAGCCCAGATGGCAAACAGATTCTCAGTGGAAGCCAGATAGCCAGTAGTAGTGAGGATACTATAATCCAGTTGTGGGACACAAAATCCGGTCAACTTCTCCGTACACTAGCAGGTCATACAAGTTCTGTGAATGCGATCGCCTTTAGCCCAGATGGCAAACAAATTCTCAGTGGGAGTTCGGATCACACCTTGCGTTTGTGGGATACAGAATCCGGTCAACTTCTACATACACTAGAAGATCATAACAGCGATGTTTTGGGAATCGCCTTTAGCCAAGATGGCAAACAGATTCTCAGTGGCAGTAATGACAACACAGTGCGGTTGTGGGACACAGAATCTGGTCAACTTCTACATAGACTAGAAAATTATAAAGGTATTTTCACAGCGATCGCCTTTAGCCAAGATGGTCAGAAGATTCTCAGTAGTAGTTCCGACAATATCTTACGTTTGTGGCTGGGTTTAGATGGGCAAAAATTCTTAAAAGAGGGATGTAATCAGCTACAATTTCATCCTCTCCTGGTTGTGCCTAAAAATGAATTAGCAGGAGAAGCCTGTCTCAAGTATGCTGGTTGGGAAGATAAAACAAAAGCAGACTTTCTGGTCAGACAAGGTATGGCTATTTATTCACAAAAAAAGCCAAATGTCAAGAATGCTCTTAAAAAATTTAAAGAAGCGCAAAAGCTTAATCCTGACATTGACCTCAACCCAAATACAAAAGAAATAGATAAAGACCCTAAAACCGTCGCCAAACAGTTAGCTAAACCAGACTCGAAATAATCATTTTTCTGGCTGATTACCGCTACCCATAAAAATTCATCTGGCCAGATACTAATCTAGCCAGATGAATCAGTAGTTTTACGTTAAAGAATTGTTATTATTTTTTAGGAGTCAATTCCTGTGGGTACAAGACTTCTCCAGTAATATCGCGAATAGAAACCGTCAACTTACCAGCCTCATCCACTTCTGCTGATCCAAAGGAGTGCAAGTTTGGTGGAGGAGAAGCATTAGGAATACCTACAGTTCCAGGACCGCGAACGAATTCGTACTCAGAGCCGAAACTCGGATCAAGTTCCCCAGGCCCAAAGACTCCCGCATGGATTGGTCCAATCACAAGGATGCATCTCATATTTGTAAAAAATAAGGGGAGGGTTGGGAGGTTTGGGAGAGAGGTGAGTGTTGGAAGTGTGGGAATTTTTGCTTAATTGCCAAAGGGATGCAGTGGCATCAAGACAGTGAGATGCACCTAATCACAGCGCTAGTGGAGGTAACATCTCCAGACTGTACAACGGAGACTCTGCGATCGCTGGTTTGAGCAATTGAGTTCCTAAAATTACACTCGCACCAAGGCTACTCAGTGCTACCAGTAGAATTTTCCCTAGATTGTTAGCCATCGCTAAAACTTGGATTAAAAGTCCGTAACTGAAAGTTACGTTATCAGTAGTTTCCCTGTCATGGCTAAAGCCTGGATTAAAACCCAGTAAAATTTACATGATCAATGGTTAAATAAAACAAAAGAAAAGACTTGTACTTTACCAAACATCGTACAGTAATCCAAAAGTGTGACTACCGAGGGCAAGACGGGGTTTGACCTGCTGCTGGCATAGGAATCAAATTCACTAGGGAAAATGCACTTGAGAACCCCTGTCCAAAAGCTACGGGAATCAAAACAACTTAGGGACTAAATCAGGTTAAAACATGGAATAAAAAATTCAATTATAACAGGGAATAATCATCTAGGAGATGATATAAATAATTAACTCGTATTTTATTTAAAAAAATAAAATTGTGTAGACAAATTGGCTTGCTTTTGGTTTAGATAATTTGACAAACTAAAGGTATGATTGCCAGTTGCGATTACTAGTTGTGATTACTAGATAGTTTTCGATGCCAGTAAGTTCAAATACTTCTTATAACCTTCTTATATACTTCTTAATAAAGTCCTCTCTATCTCACTAAGTGATTTCCATTAGTCCCATGACACTAAACCAGGTTTTAGGGTTTTTGCTAATTCTTACCGTCTGTCCTATCTTAGGCGGACTACCTCTGATTGCCTGGATTACCCGTGTACTGACAAGGCATAACCTAGCTCAGGTAGGTACTGGTAATATATCAGTTTCAGCCGCCTTTTACCACGGAGGAAATCTGGTTGGTGTCTTGGCAGTCCTTTCAGAGGCAGGAAAAGGAATTGCCGCAGTCTTACTAGCTCGCCACTTCTTTCCCAGTGAATCAGCTTGGGAATTGATTGCTCTAATCATGTTGGTGTTAGGTCGTTACTGGATAGCCAAAGGTGCAGGAACGACCAATGTAAGTTGGGGAGTATTATGCCATGACCCCATTCTCGCATTGCTGGTATTTTTGATTGGAGGGATTAGCTTTACCATTTTCCGGAATCCCAAACATGGCAAACTGGTGATTTTAGTCTTGTTCCCTGTGATTCTGGCTTTATTGCATCCCCAGGATTTCTCCAGAATTGTAATTGCCACCAGCTTGAGTCTATTATTAGCTTGGATTTATCAAAAAATTCCCGATGACTTAGACCTTCCGAGTGGGGAAGCTCAAGCAGAATCTAAGAAAGTGTTTCATTTTTTCCAAGGCGATAGTGCCGTAATTTCTCTGGACACCAAACTAGACCGTAAAAAAGTTGGGGAAAAAGCTGCCACCCTATCCCAGCTGAAGCGTTCTGGTTACTCCGTACCTGTAGGCTGGGTACTCCCTCCAGGGGATGATCCAGAACCTTTGATCAAATACCTACCCGTTTCTGAATCTGAACCCCTGGTAGTGCGTTCTTCTGCCATAGGAGAAGATTCAGCCCAGGCTTCAGCCGCAGGGCAGTATCAAAGCATTTTGCAGGTGACCAGCTCAGCCGCACTACTGGATGCCATTAATCGAGTCTTAGAGTCTTATCGTAATCCAGTAGCTGCACAATATCGTCGGGATCAGCAACTGCCAGATACAGCTATGGCTGTGCTAATTCAAAAACAAGTCAAAGGAGTTTTTTCTGGGGTTGCTTTCAGTCGTGACCCCATTTCCCAACAGGGAGAAGCTGTCGTGGTCGAAGCCCTACCTGGATATGCTACACAAGTTGTATCGGGTAAAGTAACACCAGAGCAGTACCAAGTTTATTTCCAGAACTCAGGGCAGCAAGAGGATTCAGCTGAAGGTTTGGCCTCCTCACGGATTGAAGGTAGTGGTGATGTTCCCCCAGCCTTAATCAAACAAGTGGCGCTCTTGGCACGTCGCTTAGAAGACTATTACCAAGGTCTTCCCCAAGATATTGAGTGGAGTTATGACGGTCAAACCCTTTGGTTACTGCAAGCACGGCCTATCACTACTCTACAACCAACCTGGACTCGTAAAATTGCTGCGGAAGTAATTCCAGGAGTAATCCGACCCCTAACTTGGTCCATTAACCGTCCCCTAACCTGCGGTGTTTGGGGAGAGATTTTTACCATAGTGCTAGGCAGACGAGCTAAAGGAATGGATTTCACCGAAACTGCCACCCTGCACTATTCCCATGCTTACTTCAATGTAACTCTATTGGGGGAAATTTTTAGGCGTATGGGTCTACCCCCAGAAAGTCTGGAATTTCTGACTAGGGGAGCTAAGTTTTCCAAACCACCGATAAATACCACTATAAAAAACGTACCTGGTTTACTACGATTGCTCGGTCGGGAATGGCGTTTAGACCAAGACTTTGAAGCGGATTACCAAACCCACTTTCTGCCCCTATTGAATCAGCTTTCAGCAAGAGCCCACTCAGAATTATCTCCAGTACAACTCCTAGAACGCATCGACAGCATTCTAGCGGTGTTGAAACGAGCCACCTACTATAGTATTCTTGCTCCCCTTAGTATGTCCTTGCGGCAGGCAGTACTCAACATTGATGACAAAGAACTAGATAACAGCAAAACTCCAGAGGTCGATAGTATGCGAGCCTTGGCTAAGATAGCAGCAGATGCTCGCCATTTATTAAGCCAAGAACAGATTATTTATGACAGTGGAGCCTCTCTGTTTGCCACCCTCGCAGAAATCCCAGATGGTTCCAGCATTTTAGAGCAGTTTGACCGCTTTCTTGAGCGCTATGGTTACCTTAGCGAAGTGGCAACCGATGTAGCAATTCCCCGCTGGCAAGAAGACCCCCGAGCTGTCAGAAAGTTGTTCGCTCAATTTCTAGCGTATCCACTCCCCCAATCTCAAAAACCTAGAGGACAACGTTGGAAAGCTGAAGTGGTACAAGCACGGCTGGATCTCAAAGGTCGAGTGACCCAAGTTTACTCTAAGCTGATGGCTCACCTACGCTGGAGCTTCTTGGCTTTAGAGGCACGTTGGCTGCTGTCAGGTTTACTATTGGAACCAGGGGACATTTTTTTCTTGGAGTTAGCCGAAATTCGCTCTCTAGTAGGTAGTGATAACCCGGAACTCAGACAAAAGCTTCCAGAAATTGTGCAACAACGGCGCACTAAACTGGCACAGGATGCTGAGCTGACTAGCGTACCTTTCCTGGTTTATGGCAATAATCCTCCCTTACCCGCTGAGCCCAAATCTTTAGCTGGGTCTCAGCAAGGACTGCTACAAGGCATTGGTGCCAGTTCGGGACTTGTAGAGGGTTTAGTCAAAGTAGTGAAAACCTTGCAAAGTGATATAACTATTGACCAGCAAACCATTGTGGTGGTACCTTACACCGATTCCGGTTGGGCACCATTACTTGCTCGTGCTGGTGGCTTAATTTCTGAAGTAGGGGGACGTCTGTCCCACGGTGCCATTGTAGCCCGAGAGTATGGTATCCCAGCTGTAATGGATATTAATCATGCCACTGATATATTACGAGATGGTCAGCGGGTCAGGATTGATGGTCAGTTGGGGACAGTTGAGGTATTGGACTAGTATAGCAAAGGGAACAGGGAATAGGGAATAGGGAATAGGGAATAGGGAATAGGGAATAGGGAGTAGGGAATAGGGAGTAGGGAATATGGCATCAAAAATTCTCACAATTCATTGAGGATTTATATACTGCTATATTGGGTTTTAGGGAGTAGGATTCACAACTCAAATACAAATGCTATATTAAGTAATTTTTTGTGCAATAATGATAATTTAAGTAACAAACATTTGTCATGGTAAAAACGTCATCAGTCCTCTATAAAAAGTAGTTTTTTGATAATTTTTTGGTCAATTCATTATTTTCCACTATTCCCTGTTCCCAGATCCGCTGTTCCCAGATCCGCTGTTCCCTACTCCCTACTCCCTACTCCCTACTCCCTACTCCCTGTTCCCAGATCCGCTGTTCCCAGATCCGCTGTTTCCAACTTGTGAAAAAGTTCTCTGGTAGATTAAGTCATAATCGTCCCATCCATCAACCACTGATACCGATACTCTAACTCGACTTTCATTAAAGGGTAATTATCCAATGTTTCATCCTGAAGAATAATCTTTTCTGCTGCATCCCGTGCCAAAGTTAATACCTCTTGGTCTTCTACCAAACTAGCTAGAGCAAAATCTGCTAAGCCGGATTGGCGCTTACCTAAAACTTCCCCAGGACCACGAAAACGCATATCCATTTCAGAGATAAAAAAGCCATCCTGGGACTGTTCTAATACCCCCAAACGTTGTCTGGCTGTTTCAGTATTAGAACCACTGACTAAAAGACAATAAGATTTGTCAGAACCTCGACCCACACGACCCCGTAATTGGTGTAACTGAGATAACCCAAACCGTTCTGCATTTTCAATCATCATTACGGTAGCATTGGGTACATCCACACCCACTTCAATCACAGTAGTTGAAACAATAATTTGGCTTTTGTTATCCCGAAAAGCACTCAGTGCTTTATCTTTATCGGCTGAACTCATCCGACCATGAAGTAACCCAACTTTAAATTCTGGAAATATACTTTCAGACAGTCGTTGATGCTCCTCAATTGCTGAGCCTAAATCTAATTTTTCCGATTCCTCAATCAAGGGCAATACCATATAAGCTTGCCGTCCTTGAGCCACTTCTCGACGAATCAAGTCATAGGCATGTTTCCTATCTTTACCCTTTACCACAGTGGTCTGAATCTTCTGACGACCAGGGGGCAATTCATCAATTTGACTCACATCCAAATCGCCGTGAAGGGTTAGCGCTAGGGTTCTCGGAATTGGTGTAGCGGTCAGAGTCAGCACATGGGGAGATTGACCTTTTTCCTGTAAACGAGCCCGTTGCTTTACCCCAAAGCGATGCTGTTCATCAATCACCACTAAACCCAAATTGTTGAAGTTCACTGGATCTTGAATCAAAGCATGGGTTCCGACCAACAAAGGAAGTTCTCCTGTTTCTAGCTCAGAATGAATTTTTCTACGCTTAGAAACTTTAGTATAACCTGTTAGTAATTCAACCGGAAGGTGTAGTAAATTGAACCAATTTACTAACTTACGATAGTGCTGTTCAGCTAATACTTCAGTGGGAGCCATCAAAGCTGCTTGGTAACCCGATTGGATGGCGGCTAGAATAGCATAAACTGCCACAATAGTTTTACCAGAACCGACATCTCCTTGGACCAACCGATTCATGGGTGTCTCTGATTCCATATCCTTGAGAATTTCATTTATAACTCGTTTCTGAGCACCAGTTAATTCAAAAGGAAGCAGTTGATTAAATTGATCAAAGAGTTTACCAATCGGAGCCATAACCGCACTACTTTGGGTTTTACGCTGAGCTTGGCGGCGCTTGAGAAATCCTAGCTGTAAGTAGAAAAACTCATCAAAGACTAAGCGCCTTCTGGCATCGGCAAGGGTGTCTGCATCTTGGGGGAAATGAATGTTTGCGATCGCATCACAGACTCCCATCAACCCATATTCTTTACGAAAGGTTACTGGCAAGGGTTCCTTAATCAAAGAAGTGTAGGGAAGTGCAGCAATTATTGCCCGCCTTACCAAGTCAGCTGGTACCCCTTCTGTTAGGGAATAAACCGGTACAACTCGACCTATTTTCATCGAGTCAATTCTACCCCCTGGATGCTCTAATACTTCCAGTTCCGGGTCTTCTAGGGTAATCCCATATTTATTTTTCTTTACCAAACCTGAGGCAACTACCACCGCTCCCACTGGATACCGCCGCTTTTGTTGATACTGCCAGCTACGATTACTGTAACGAAAGCCAGCAAAAAAACGACTGAGTTTAATTTGACCAGTAGAGTCTTTTAATACTATATCTAAAATAGTTAATTTTTTATTACGGGGGCTACTGAAGCAGTTACAGCGCTTCACCGTACCCATGATAGTGACTGTTTCACCAGGTACTAAGTCAGCCATATTAACCTGACGGGCATAGTTAATATGATCACGGGGGTAGTAATAGAGCAAATCACGCACTTTGTGCAGACCCAGACGTCCTAAATACTCACTGTTTTTACTACCCACCCCTGCCAACTTAGCCAGTGGTAGGTCAAGGTTTTTTTTACTACCAAGCTCTGAGGATGCCTGTTGTTGTTTCTCCACCAAGGGCTTGGTTTTAGGCACTCTGACCATAGGATGTTCTGTTTGATATTTATCTTCAACTAAACGGCGTTGAGTTTTCTGCTTGAGGTCGTTGAGAAAACGGCGAGTATCAGCTACCAGATGTTGCCTTTGCTGTAGCGTCATCTGAGAATAACGGGCAAACTGATTGCCGATGTCCTGCCAACGCCGTTTCTCAGTTGATGTTAGGACATTAGGAGTCTTACCAAAACTGAGGCAGAGAAATTCACTAAAGCGGTATTGATTCCCTTCCAAATCAGTAAAGCCAACTCTTGCTTCTACCGACAGGGCTTTTTGCAATCGCACCCAATCTGGTAATTCGGTCATTGGTCATTAGTCATTGGTCATTAGTCATTGGTCATTAGTCATTGGTCATTAGTCATTGGTAATTCCCTAAGTTTAATCGTCAAACCAGCTGGCACGCCATGCTGCTTCGGCTTGAATTACTGCCTTTTGCCGCTGTTTTTTGTAGTACTCTCGCTTCAGTTGACTCATTTTACCTAATAGATCTCTAATTTTGTTACGCCCAGGGGTCAAGTTGGGGTCAGCAAATTCTATCTCAGATAAACGCAACTTAATGGCAATAATACGGGTTAATGTGGATTCATCTGTTTCCCCATCACCTTTAGTTTCCATCATTATTTTGATAATATTGGGAGATTCAGCCGTTTCGATCGCAGATGCTTCGACTTTTGCCGCTGCTTCTAGGATTTCTTGGGGAAATTTGTCTGGTATAATCGAAAATTTATGCAAGAGCCGATTAGTTTCGACAGAAACATCTTGAATAGTTTTGTTGATCCCACTCTCTAAATGCTTGAGCCATTGCTCCAGTTTCTCTATGCTATTTCGTGGGTTACTCCTTAACTGAGCTGCTGGTGATGGCTCGCTGGGAGCATTAAACAATGGAGAGTCTTCTGTAGATGAAGGCATTTCAGAGTCATCACCAGAGTCATCACCAGAGTCATCACCAGAGTCATCACCAGAGTCATCACCAGAGTC
>WTKN01000275.1:0-12938 GCA_011524395.1 Moorena sp. SS36440bin_2 | reverse complement strand
ATCACCAAAGTCACCAGTAGTAGCTGACCTTGACTCTTGGGACTGTTCTAGGAGTGATGGCAACTGTTGTTGAGTCTCTTGAGCCAGCTTTCGTAGGGATTGCTGTAACTGTTGCCTACTGTTAACCGACAAATTTATAAAAGACTCAGGATACCCTTGAGTACAAATCCGATAGGCAGCCATAATCAGCTGTTGCCCAACGCATTGACCTAAAAAGGTCAAATAGTTAGAGTATGTTGTTTGGAATTCTGTTGTCAAACGGGTGATGGCTTCCTCTAAGGCTGCCAATTCCTGGTCAATTCGATTCACTGCTCTTATCTATACAATTCCATAGTTCATCCGTTGAGCATATCAAATACATGCCTAGTCTACAGTATGCCCATTTTCATAGTTGTAGCACGTTCGGCTTCTACCTGTGGGAGTGTCAAATTCTCCACACCCAATTAGCTCCCCAACTAGACGTTGCATCTGCCTAGTTTTGAATACTCTAATTTTTTTGTTAAAAACAGTATCTATTGATACAGAATTCTAACAAGAAAAGATCTTAGATCAAAGCACCTCAAATACAAAGCTATTAACTAGTCAATAACCCCACCTAATCCGAAAGGATCTAGGTCCGGCTCTAAAGAGGTAAGACTTTCTTAGGGTTGACTGGACCACAAGCGTGTTTAGCTGGTAACCACTTCCTTGATATTTCCCCAGTTTGGATTATCGGCAAATTTTAGCATTAGTGCATGGTAGTTGAGAAATCGTGGCGTACGTGGTCGAGGGGAGTAATTACTTTTACACGAGAGGTTGATCAGCATGTATCGTCTACCAGTTTTATCGAAATTGCTTAGTCAATTTTCTACTAAGAAAACATGCTTACTTGAACCTAGAACTGGATTAATTTCAAAACCATTAGTCTAAAGCATTAGTTAGAGGTGCAGCATGTCGGTTGGGGCTAAGTACTTTCAAGGTGGCTTCCATCCCTTGAAAGCACCGTCAGCAACTAACTCTACCAGTATATGTGGGGCATTCTGCAGCAATTTTTAGTTAAAAATTTCATTTAAAGAAATTTTTAATGAAAAATTGCTTTAATTCCCTTGACTATAGTCCCAGTTATTTGTAAGGTTTTGTCTTAAGACGAGGCTTTAGCTGCAGAAACTCCCTGATGACTGGCGCAGACAGGGGTCTAGCATCTAGGAATCAGGTATGTAAAGGTAGCAGGGTGAGGTCATGATGAGTCCTTAAAAAACGATGGACTCTTAGGTTTCGGTGGCTAATTTTACAATTTGTTTACTGAAGTTTCTCAGTGTGAGGAAGTGTATCTAAAACAGAGGTAAGTTAACACTTATTATGAAAATTTCAAAATCTCAGCGAACAATGAAAAACAAAGGAACCCTAGTAAAATCTAGGCGACCTATGGCTCACCAAGCCTCCCGCTCATCGTGGGATTCTCCTTATCTAGAGCCTTTTAAAGCGATCGCAAAATCCTTTTCCCCTTACTGGCTCGCCTGCATTCCTCTGACAGGGATAATTGTTCTAGTTTGGCATACAGCTGCTGTTGCCCAGGATAGCGCCGGACCTACCCCAGCAGAACTTCAGGGCACTCTCAATGCTATCTGGATATTAGTAGCTGCCATCCTAGTTATCTTCATGAATGCCGGATTCGGAATGCTAGAAACCGGCTTCTGCCGCCAGAAGAATGCGGTTAACATTCTTTCGAAAAACCTAATTGTCTTTGCCTTGGCAACCATTGCGTTTTGGGCAATTGGTTTCTCCTTTATGTTCAGCAAAGGCAATGCATTTATTGGGATGTCGGGCTTTTTCCTAAGCAGTGAAGACCCCGCTACCTATGGGTTAGACCCATTTCCAGCCGGTCTACCGATATCAGTATTTTTCCTATTCCAAGCTGCTTTTGCTGGAACTGCGGCAACCATCGTGTCCGGTGCGGTTGCTGAACGGATTAAGTTCCTAGACTTCTTAATCTTCAGCATCCTGATTGTTGGGGTATCCTACTCCATCACGGGACACTGGGTTTGGAGCAGTGATGGTTGGCTTGGTGCCATGGGATTCTCAGACTTTGCTGGCTCAACCGTGGTTCACTCCGTTGGTGGCTGGGCGGCTTTGATGGGAGCTGCCTTCCTTGGACCCCGTAGCGGTAAGTACGAAAACGGTGAACCTCGTGCTATCCCAGGTCACAACATGAGTATTGCCACTCTTGGTTGCTTGATTCTCTGGATCGGCTGGTTTGGCTTCAATCCCGGTTCTGAGCTAGCTGCTAGTGAGGCAGTTCCCTATATTGCGGTAACAACTAACCTAGCCGCAGCAGCTGGTGGGATTACCGCCACATTGACGGCTTGGCTAAAAGATGGTAAGCCAGACCTGTCCATGATCATCAACGGGATTTTGGCAGGATTAGTAGCAATTACAGCTCCTTGTGCCAGTGTCAGCTATTTCTCAGCAGTGATTATTGGTGCTATTGGTGGCATCATCGTTGTATTCTCTGTTTCCTTCTTTGACAACATCAAAATTGATGACCCAGTAGGGGCAATTTCAGTCCACTTGGTCAATGGGATCTGGGGAACCCTAGCCGTTGGACTCTTCGCTAAAGAGAATGGTCTGTTCACCGCTGGTAGTGCTGGTCAGCTTGGCACCCAAATCATAGGTATTCTAGCCATTGGTGGGTTCACGGTGCTGTTTAGTGGCATCGTCTGGTTCGTGCTGAAACTAACCCTCGGTATCCGGGTGACACCAGAAGAAGAACTGGAAGGCTTGGATATTGCCGAACACGGTATGGAAGCTTACGCTGGATTTGTCAAGGAATCCAGTGTGATGCCTAGTTCTAGCATGGGTAACTTCAGTAGTACTACAGACATGGCTAGTAGCTCGGAATTTTAGCGTTTTGCTAATATGGCCGATTGCTTTTAACTAGGTTTTGTTAACAGTTAACAGTTAACAGTTAATGTTAACTGTTAACTGTTAGCATTAACTGTCAACTGATAGTATTGCCTTTGCCTTCAGGGATGTTAGAACAGAAATAATGCAAATTTTTTGTTCATTGAATTGAAGCGTTGTCCACCTTGGGCTTTACTATCCCTTGCTGCCAATGGGTTTATGATTGTGACTCTCACCTGGGTACTACTGGGTGAGTATCACCAGTCAAAGTCAGATCCAGTTAGCCATCCTGTGGTAACTACCCGAATTTTAAATCCTACCCCTGAGCCAGTAATTGAATTAGGGCCACGACACCAGTTAAATTACCAACAATGGGTGGCACTGCTGGAGAAGGAAGCTCAGGTAGTGGCTAATCAAGAACCGGAACAGTTAACTGTCCTGCTGGGAGATTCTCTAAGCCTATGGTTTCCCAACAAACTGCTACCTCCAAAACGTTACTGGCTTAATCAAGGACTGTCTGGGGAAACCTCAGCAGGGTTGCTCAAGCGCTTAGATATTTTGGATCAGACTAAGCCAGAAGCAATTTTTGTGATGATCGGGATCAATGACCTAATTCGGGGGGTCAAGGATGAAGCAATTTTAGAAAACCAACGGCTAACGATTCGCTACTTACGGCGAGCCCATACCGAAACTAAGATTGTCCTTCAATCGATTTTGCCCCATGGTGCTGAACAGGCAACCTGGGAAGGACGCGATCGCTTACTTACTATCCCCAACAGTCGCATCCAAAATCTGAACCAGCAGCTAAAAGCGATCGCTCATGAAGAAGGAGCGATTTATCTAAATCTCTATCCCCTCTTTGCTGATAATCAGGGCAACCTGCAACCTGAGCTTAGTACCGATGGCTTGCATCTGAGTCCCCAAGGTTACTTAGTCTGGCGCTATGGTTTACAAATTTTTGAGCAACTTATCCTCCAAGAAGGATTAGCTATTCCTATAGCAAAGGGGACAGAGAGTAGGGAGTAGAGAGTAGCGATGCAGCGCGGTCTTGGGGAGCCAGTGCGGTCTTGGGGGTTCCCCCGGAGACGAAACCTGATTACGTTGAGCCTTTATGGTTGGTCGGCTATGCAGAAAAGGGGTAAAACTTATTGATTAAGGCGAGCCTGTCTTACGGTAACTTCTAACCATGAGCAACTGGCGTGGTTTCCCCCACTCGCTATTGCATCAAGACGGGAGTAGGAAAAAAATTATCACAATTTATTTAGGATTGCTATAGTAACGAAGGTCAGGGTTGATTAAAAGTAAATTAATAGTAATAGCAGTGATTGATAATTAATTTTCCTCAGATAGCTCCATGGATACAAAAGCTTTCAAGCGCTCACTCCAGAAATCAGATAACTACCACCGCAAAGGATTTGGTCACGAAGCCGAAGTTACCTCTCAGTTGGAATCGGAATATCAAAGTAGTCTGATTGAAGAGATTCGTGCCAAGAACTATCGGCTGCAAAAGGGAGATGTGAGCATCCGGCTAGCAGAAGCATTTGGCTTTTGCTGGGGTGTAGAGCGAGCTGTAGCCATGGCTTATGAAACCCGCACCCACTTCCCCAATGAACAGATCTGGATTACCAATGAAATTATTCACAACCCCTCTGTTAACCAGCGTTTGCGGGAAATGTCAGTAGGATTTATTGCTGTTGAGGATGGCAAGAAAGACTTTTCTGTTGTTGGTGCTGGGGATGTAGTGATTTTACCAGCATTCGGTGCTAGTGTTCAGGAAATGCAGCTACTCCACGAGAAAGACTGCAAGATTGTAGATACTACCTGTCCCTGGGTGTCCAAAGTGTGGAACACGGTAGAGAAGCATAAGAAAAAAGAATACACTTCCATTATTCACGGCAAATATAAACACGAGGAAACCGTAGCAACGAGTTCCTTTGCCGGAAAATATCTAGTGGTGCTGAATCTACAAGAAGCGGAATACGTTGCCAACTACATTCTCAATGGTGGTAACCGGGACGAATTTCTCGATAAATTTAAAAACGCTATCTCCGCTGGCTTTGACCCAGAGCAGGATTTAGAGCGGATTGGGATTGCCAACCAAACTACTATGCTCAAGACCGAGACCGAGCAGATGGGCAAACTTTTTGAGCGCACCATGATGAAGAAATATGGTACGTCTAATTTAAACGATCACTTCCAAAGCTTCAATACCATCTGTGATGCCACCCAAGAACGGCAGGATGCCATGTTGGAGCTAGTGGAAGAAAAGCTAGACTTGATGATTGTGATTGGTGGCTTTAATTCATCCAATACCACTCACCTGCAAGAAATTGCGATTGAGCGACAACTACCATCCTATCACATTGACAGTGTCAACCGGATTATTTCTGCTGATGAAATCGAGCATAAACCCCTACATCAGGAGGTGGAAGTAGCACGAAATTGGCTGCCCTCTGGTTCGATAGTAGTAGGAGTAACCTCTGGAGCCTCTACTCCTGATCGGGTAGTAGAAGATGTAATCAATAAGATTTTTGAACTTAAGGCTACTGCTGTAGCAGTTTAGAACTAACTTGGATTAGTTAAAATTGAAAATTTCAACTGGTTAATAGCCATTGATGATTTTCAATTTTAACAATTTTGTAAGCATTCAGCTCTAAGCTCATGGGCTACGCGCACGCGTGCGCGTTCAGTCTAATCCTTACGTGCCTCGATATCGATCCTGGGGATGCTAAAAAAGTATTGGATTATTACCATAAAAACAATGATAAAAATTTTGATTTAGCCCTAGCAATCACGTTTCCATTATAAACGAATAGGTTGACTTAAAAAAAATAATAACGGTAAAATTAAATGTAGTTTACATTTACTTAAAAAGTGTATTCGCGCCTTCTATGTTTCTTGTTTAAAACTTTTTTTAGTAATTGCAAATTGCCATGGAAATCCAAGACTACTTTGACTTCCTAGCCTCTGACGACATTCGCATCAAAGGTAGCCGCATTGGTATAGAAAGCGTCCTCTACGAATATATCTACCGCGCCAGAACCCCTGAAGAAATTACCCAACAATTTGACACCATTACCTTAGAACAGGTTCATGCCACTATTCTCTACTATCTACACAACAAAGAAGAGGTCAGCGCTTACTTAGCTGACTGGCTAGAGTTTTGCCGCCAACAACGAGAAGAACAAAAACATAATCCTTCTCCTGCACGACAGAGGTTCCGGCAATTGAAAGCAGAAGCCGCTCTGGAGCGAGAGTCATCCCAACCGAAGAGCGCTGTATGACGATCCAATATTTACTGGACGAGCATATCGCCTCCCTTTACCGAACCCAACTGATGCGCCAAGCACCAGAACTTATTGTCAGAAGGATCGGTGATCCAGGCGCTCCTCCTAAAGGAACTCTCGATCCAGAGATTTTAATCTGGTGTGAAATTCATAATTTTATTTTAGTGACAAACAATCGGAAATCTATGCCTAAACATTTAGCAGATCATCTCGCAGAGAGCCGTCATGTACCCGGGATTTTTGTAATCGATCCATCCAATAATATTGGAGAAACCCTCGCAGAGCTAATTATTATTGCTGGAGCTTCCTTTCCCAAGGAATATCAAGACCGAATTGAATACTTACCCTTGAGCGAATAAAAAAACAACAGTGTAACGCATCTGAATGCTTACAGAATTTTAAATTAACATCCAAGGTGATAAATTTAATGTAATTATTAGGCTGAATACTGACGATCGTACTTATGAGGTACAGTCAATTTTATTGCCCCGACTCCCGACTCCCGACTCCCGACTCCCGACTCCCGACTCCCTACTCCCTACTCCCTACTCCAAATTACCTCAACCATTACCCTCCAATCGCCACAATAACCATCCTCCTGCTCCGAAGCCGAATAAATTAGGTAACCAGGCGGCTACAACTGGGGATAAAATTCCCGCTATACCAAAACCTCCGATCACAAAGCTCAGTAAGTAATAGCCAAAAATTACAATTAAACAGACCCCAAAGCTAGTCCCTTTGCTGATTCGTTTAGGTCGAATACTGATGCTTGATCCCACTAAACCAAAGATTATACAAATGAATGGAAAAGCAATTTTTTGTTGCATCCGCACTTGCAGCATCCGGAGTTTTTTGCGATCGCCAGCTCCCTTAAGCAACTGGATCATTTCTATGGCTTGAAGAATATTCATCTCATAGGGATCACGGGCTTTAGTGACTAAATCAAGGGGCGCTCTAGGAAATGGAATTTCTTGATGTTCAAAGGTTACTATTTTCCGAAAAGAGGTTTTAGGACTAATGAAATAAATTGACCCATGGGAACAATCCCAGATATTTTGCTTAGAGTTCCAACGGGCTGATTCCGATAGAATAATTTTATTCAACTTGCCATGATTAGACCACTCCAAGACAGTCAGGTCTTTCATGCTCTGACCATCAAATCGATTCGCGTAGAATAAGCGTTTGAGTGTCTGATTAGTTGTGCCATTGGGTTGAGTAAAAGTCTGATATTCTGGATAAAGAATACCGTTTTCATCGAAAGCGGGTTTTTCCTGATTAAGAGCTTTTTCTAATGTTATAGTTGCCTGGTAGTTAGCCGCTGGAACAATTAATTCATTGAAGAGGAAAGTCATACCCGTGACAATTAGGCTGAGCACCAGAGCAGGGGCAACTAGTCGGTATAAACTCACACCACAGCTGCGCAGGGCAATTAACTCACTGTCATTACTTAAGCGAGAATATGCTATTAGTGTAGCGAGCAGTACTGATATGGGTAAGGCATAGGAAATAAACTCAGGAAACTTCAACAGCACGACTTGGGCAGCAATTGTCCAGGATAGTCCTAACTCAGTGATTTTGAGTACCATATCAAACAGGCTACCCACAGCGACACCAATAGATGAAAACCCGCCAACACCAAATAGAAACGGTGGGATGAGTTCAGCAGCGATGTAGCGATCCATCACTGATAAGCTAGGAAAAACGAATTTGAGGAAGTTAGGTTTGCCCAGTTTCACTCTTCTTTAGTGGTTACAGTTCCAAAAAGCATAGAAAGCAATTTCATGGCTTTTGTTGCTAAGTTTTCCCCAATCCAGTAAACCTACCATGTCTGAAGCGCGAGTATCTATAAAATCTAAAAATTATCATAATTATGAGGTACACATTAATTATTTTTTTATCCCTGCTCCCTGCTCCCTGCTCCCTGCTCCCTAAAATCAAGTAATTTTCACCTCACAAAATTAAAAAAATAATAGATTATGATGCCTAACACCCTCAAACGGTTGTCTCAACATCAATTTGTACTTGGTTGGCTGCTAGGGGGGCTACTGTTTCGGTGTATCATTGCTTTTTGGCTTTACCCTGGTATTGATGAAGCCTATTACTATGTCTATAGCCTACATCTAGACTGGAGTTATTTTGATCACCCAGTTTTAGTTGCCGTCACTACTGGCTTTGGGACTTGGATAACGGGAGAGGTTTCCCAATTCACTATTCGTCTGGGTTCCCTGATTTTGTATACAGGTAGCCTATTGCTAATGTATCTGACTAGCACTCATCTATTTAACATCAAAGCGGCTCGATTGACGTTAGCGATCGCTACCATTATTCCGATTTTTCAAATTGGCTTTGGTGTGCTTACCCTACCCGATAGTCCTCTGATATTTTTCTGGTCAGCTAGTTTGTTATGTGCTGCTTACGAATTTTTTCCCGTAAGAGCGAAACATTCAAGGAAAAAATTATCTAGTAAACTATCTACTAAACCCAATAGTTTATATTCCAATACTGCACACCCTAACCCCCACACCCTAACCCCTATTTATGGTTCATACCGACCTAGCTATCGGTTAGCACTCTTGGGTATTTTAGTAGGTTTAGCTTGTCTAGGTAAATATCATGGCTTTGTTTTAGGCTTAGGATTAGTTGGTTTTTGCTTAACGAGTCCACGTCATCGTTGTGCATTATTGTCACCTTGGGCATGGCTAGGTTTAATCTTATTTATCATAAGTATTTTTCCAATTTGGTACTGGAATATACAGCATGATTGGATATCCTTTACTTTCCATTTATCCACCCGTTTTCAACCAGAGCCAGAGGTACCTCAGCAGGGCTACAATTGGCTAAATGTATTAGTGATAGTTTTATCTGGGATAGCTTATCTTTTCCCTACCATGGCATTGCCCATGTGGTGGGTGAGTTTGCGATCGCTACTTGCTCAATTTACCCGGTATAGCAAGACATCAAAATTGGAGTCAAGATTGATCCTATGGGTATCCCTACCCCTAGTTCTAGGCTTTACCCTCTTAGCAGGATATCACCAAATTTTGCCCACTTGGCCGATGCCAGGATTTTGGGGGATAACCTTACTACTAGGGCAACAGGCGCAACAGTGGCAAATGCGTTCGCCCAACGGCGGGCACTTCCTGTCATCGCGCCGTTGGGTTAACCGATGGCTAAAGGGTTCAGCCATAGCAGTAGCTTGCCTATTATTGTTTGTGCTACTGCATATCACTACAGGAACACTGCAAAAATCCGGTCACTATGCTTTACTTGGGGGTTTTGTCTCTCCCAAGGATGACCCCTCTACAGAACTGATTGATATTCAGCAACTGCGACAAGGATTTGCTGAGTCTCCTGTCTTGAGTGAGGCATTACAAAAGTCTAGCTTTGTCTTTAGCAATGGGTATTATATCAGTGGCATAGTAGCGATGGCGATTAGTCCCCTGACCTCTACACCAATTACCTGCTTGGGAGAGGATATGCGTGGTTTTATGGTCTGGTTCCAGCCTGAGCAATGGTTGGGTAAAGATGGATTATACGTTACTCTGGAGCGATTTCAAGAGTTGACAGATAGCTATCGAGCTTATTTTCAGGATATTCAGGAAATAGGGACAGTGCCGATTCGACGAGCTGGAGCAGTCACAGAGGTTTTCCATGTGTATGGGGCGACTAAGATGGTCAAGCCTTATCCTAGCTGAGCGGTCGAATCGTTGACAGATCTAGGATTCAGGCTTTCCTCAGTCGCTCTGCACGGATACAGCCTCCCTCCCAATCCCACTTCGGGTCAGATTCATTTGGCTTATATTGCGCCCAAGGATTGCCACTGTGATCCTGATACAAGACTGTAATCTCGGCAGTAGCTCTACTTCCCCAAGGTGCTTTGACTCTAATTTGGTCTTGGCACTGGAAAACTTCACCCTCAGAATTAGTTACGCTCTTGAGTGCGATTTGGGGTTTGCGCTCAATCGGGGGTATTTTTTTGATTACTAATTTTTTTGGCGGCTCAGATGTAGTCAAGTTTTTTGAGGAATTGTAGTATCTATTACTTTCTTCTATTTTAGACGCTAGATACCAGCAAGTCGCAAGGGGGCATGAGCAGTGGTAGGGGATGAGTGAGGTGATTAGGTTGTGGGGCTAGAGGAATGCGATCGCAGTAATTAACCGATGCTCGACTTCTGAGCAAAATTCCAGATTTCTAAGATTGGGATCCATACCTGGCTTGACAGATGGCATTACTGTACCTCGTAGAGGAGTCACAGGTTTAATTGAGTTACTTAATCACCTAATATATACCTAATATCTTATTCTATTAATTTAGTTATCGAGCAGATACTATCAAGCCATCTACCTTACAATCCTATGGCCAAAGCAATAATCAAATTTATAATAATAACTCTCAAGGGATTAGTAGTTTCTCCTTTAATTCTACTATTACCAGCATTGGCTGAAGCGAAAACTGGGGCAATTGTGGAGCCAAACCAGATAACTGTAGCTGGAATAAAGGGTAAATCAGAAACACGAGAGGTATTTTTGCGCACTAGTGTTCCAATCGATAATCTTCAGTTCATTCCCCTGCCATTAAAGAACGTTGATGGTTTTGATGTCTTACCAGCAAAGGCAATTATTCCCGTTCAGAAGTCAGTCAAACAGATTAGTCCAGTTGAATTTACGGTTTTAGTTAAATTTGACTTGCGGAATGTTCCTAGTGGCAAATACAGCGGTAAATTACGACTAAGTTATCAAAACGATAAACAAACAATTCCGGTAGGGGTAATCGTAATTGTCAAAGATGATTGGTATCTACCGTTTCTTGTACTAATTATTGGGACGAGTTTGGGTATCAGTGTTTCGATCTATCGAGCTAAAGGTAAGCCAAGAGATGAAATATTAGTGCGTGTTGGGCAACTCCGAGCTCAGATGCAAGACGATCCAGACTTAGCTAAAGCCCAGGTGTTTCACTCTAGGGTAGAAGCTTATCTCATTGATGTCAGAATGGCGATACAGGCTCAGAGGTGGGAAGAGGCGGAGGAGAGTGTCGAGCAGGGGGAATTGGTTTGGAGTAAATGGAGTAAAGGACGTGGGGATTGGTTAGCACAACTAGCCTATCGAGATGAACTTGATCAGCGGTTGCAGGATTTAAACTCCAGTATTCCCTATTTGCAAGCAGTGTGTCGCAGTTTGGAGGATGCAGTACGGGATGCTCCAGATTTAGACGGTCCAGATCAATTATGCGATCGCTTCCAGGATATTGCTCAGCAACTGAATCGTTACCTGCAAGTGGATAGGGATATGAGGCAACTGATTAATCTATCGGCTCAATTGCCCCCTGAAGACGCTAAACCCTGGCAGGCTAAAGTAGAGAATTTACGGCAACAGCTGGACAATTTTTCCCCATCTGACTTAGCTGGGGAGAAAAGTTTTCAGAATGAGGTGGATGATGGGATCGCGGAAATCAAGACTCTCTTATCACAAAACTCAGGAATTGCCAAGGGTTTGCCCATACCTGGCATGAATATACCTCCCCTAGCTCCTGCACCTAATGCACGTCCATTGAAGTTAGGAAAGCAGGTAACTGTTGCCGGAGTGCGTTTGCGGGTGTTTATTTCGGGCAGTTATGCGATCGCAGTAGTGTTTCTAGCTGGGGCTGGTTTTAGTGAATTGTATGTAGACCATAGCACCTTTGGGGCGAATCCCTGGAAGGATTATTTGGGGCTGTTGGTTTGGGGCTTTGGGGCTGAAGCGACTAGGGATGCGGTCTCAAAGGTAGTCCAGGGTTGGGGATTACCAGGGTTGAAGTAAAAGGATAGTGCTAGGGAATCAGACAACAGGTTATTACTTCACCATGGCTAGGACAATTCTGCTGCCTGCCCTGGTAAGGAAATAAATTCAAACTAGCAACCATAATCCCTTCTCAGTTGCGTAATTTGCTTTTCCGCGTCCTTAACTTTTTCCTTAGATGCACATCTTTTATAGGTTTCCAATGCTTCCTTAAAGTATGCCATTGCTTGCTTGCAATTTCCCTGCTTTATGGCCTTTTTTCCTTCTTCAATTAAACTATCACCTACTGTTACACTACAATTCTCTCTACTATCGATATCACCCCTATCAAATTTATCCCTGATAATACTTTCTATCTCATCAAAACTTTTATCACTAATATCTATATCATCTATATTCATGATTTTACTTTTTCGACACAATTTTTAATCTATTTAATGGTTTTAATTATAGCACATCTCAATGGATTGAGGTTCAGATTCGCTGCTTTGAGGGGTCAGGGAGATTCGGAGCAGGCAATTCAAAAGACGGCAGAGGTAAGATGTAAAAAATCCTGTTTCCCTTTAGCTATGAAAAAGACTGTCATTAATTTTTCACTTATTAATTTATTATTGTCCTAGGTCTTTAGCTTACAAAGTTTATGGCTTTTTGCCTTACCATCATTTTCCAGTTCAAGGTAATCCTTTAGCCAATTACAACTAACTTTCAGCAAGTGTTCTAAATCTAAATTCCAGACCATAACGTTATTGTCAAAATCAGCTGCAGCAATCATTTGCTTCTTAGGACTAAAACTGACATCAGATATAGGTCTAGACCTTGACTTTCCTTGAACTGGGTTAAATGCGTGCAACATTTCACCATTTAAACTCCATAGTTTTACTTGACCATCATCCCCTCCTGAAGCTAAGGTTTTACCATCAGAGCTAAATCTGACTGCATAGACTGGGTGCATCTCAGTTTTGCAAAAATACCAAAATCATGATATTATTGAAAGTG
>WTKN01000014.1 GCA_011524395.1 Moorena sp. SS36440bin_2 | reverse complement strand
AAAGTGCTTGACAATTTTGGGGAAGAATATGTAATTAATTTTGTTTAGGTGCTTAGGATAATTACTCAAGCAAATATGATATTAATCATACAGACACACTAAGAGCTAATTCGTAAAGTAAATCTTAAGAATTATGAAAGCCTTGCTATGATTGTCTTTTAGCTATTAAATAGTTCAATTGTTCTATTTTTACCAAAAGATTTGGGTTTAAAGCCCCGTCCTTCTAGGACGGCTTTCTATTAGGAACCTATAAAAAAAAAGAGCAACTTTTATGGACACACACGAATATTTATCTTATAATCAAGATAGATACAGGCTGAAAAACCGTAGGCTGAGCCGGGAGAGAGACCCGTAACTTATCGACCTTAAAGTAGTAATGTCTAGAGGGAAGGGAAAGTCCTCTTTAAAAACCCAATCATCAATTAACAGTTGGTGTGTGAACCCAGAACAATCACTATGCACGATAAAACGGTACGGTGGGGCACACCGAAACCAAACGAAAGGAAGGGAAACGGACTTAATAAGGCACTTCCAATAAGTAGTTAAACGCCTAAGGAGAACTGCCCTCTGGGTCTGTCGTGAATTAACTAGGAATTTGGTCTTGACGGATTCTCGGTTAAGTATTGTCCCATTTTTGGCGGCGTCATAGATGGGAACTCGACGGTTTAAGGCGGCTCGTTGATCTAGGAATCCCCGCGCCTTCAGGCCGGGGAGTGTCAAGCAAGCCTTATCCTACAAGGTTTAGTGCGAGTTTACGAATCAGCTCTAATACACTATAGTGTTTGTATTTGAGATGTAAACCTGTATGGTCTTGTTTTATTTTCCAATAAAACTCCAGACCTATTTTCCATCTTGTCTATTGCCAATAGCCATGCATGCCTTTTGCCTTTTTCAGCAATTGTGTTGATAACCCAGATACAAACGCTGTATGACTGTACAAACCCAAAAACTATCACCGTTGAGACTAATACTAATAGTATTGATATCGTTAGTATTAGTCGCTATTGTTGCCATAGGAGCTACCTTTGCCCTTTCAGGAGAATCGTTGATGAAATTTCCAGGAAAACAACCTACCAATATTGGGATTCAGTCCTCAGGGCAATTAGCACCTTGCCCAAATACCCCTAACTGTGTCAGTAGCTATAGCCAAGATGCCGAGCATGGTATTGAGCCTTTAGCTTACAACTCAACCCCTACCGAAGCAATAGCTAAGCTAAAAACTGTGATCCAAAACCTAGAACGAACACAAATTATTGAAGAAACAGACAACTATCTCTACGCACAATTCACTACTCCTTTAATGGGGTTTGTGGATGATGTAGAGTTTTTGTTGGATGACACTTCTAAGGTAATCCATGTTCGCTCCGCCTCGCGTTTAGGAAAATCTGATTTGGGAGTTAATCGGAAACGGGTGGAAATAATTCGAGCGGAATTGAGCTAATTTTTATCAACAAAACATCATTCATACCGTTGGTGGGCAGTGCCTAGCAACGGTATGAATGATGTTTATGTTATCTGTTTCTAGCCTCACGGGGTGACAAGCTAATTGAAAATATTACAGGGGTTAGGTTTTAGGGGTTAGGTGTTAGGAAAAATCTTCATGGCCTAGTGGTGGATTAAAACTATCTATGCAGTTGGATTGGTGAAAATTGCTTCAACTGCTGGGAAATACAACAACACGAGTCGCGCTCATTTTACCCAATACCTAATACCTAATACCTAATACCTAATACCTGCCTAGGTTTGAGCTTTGTTGTCACCCCGTGAGGTTTCTAGCACTGCCCACCCTACATCTTGACACCTATTTAAAATAACTAAATTTTTAAGTTTAGTTAACTAATAGTTAATTTATTATTAGCTTGACATACTCTCTAGGCTTTGATAGTTTGGTTCTGGCGGTTAATTATCTAACCAGTGCTGGCATCGAAATACTCCGAAAAGTATTTCTGGATATATCCCAAAATATAGTTTTGGGCGAAGCCGAATTGGTAATAATTACTGTTAGGTACCCCATTCAAAAAAATGGATAAAATCATCATGAAAAAGTTTGTATCTCTTGTGGTTTCGTTATTGTTGGTATGTTTTACCTTGCTTGGTGCTGCATCCCCAGCCAATGCTGGATATCAGGCACGATTTTCTGACTCTGGAACTACAGGACCACGTGCTGAATTTGGTGTAACTGAAGATGCTACAAAGTACATGATTATAGGAGCATACGGCAATATCAATAATATCGATACTAAGAATCGCCCTCTGAAAATATACTCTACTTCAAAGAATCCAATTACCATTCAGATCACTGAGCTTCCTAATGCTTCTACTGCTCCTGCTGGTGCAGATTTAGAAAGTATTGTAATCGACAAGAATACTGGCAAGTTGTACATCACATCCTTTAATTAGTACTAGGGCGTGTCTTCTTGCTTCGGAGATCCCCCATTATACCCCTTAAAAAAGGGGGACTTTGAGTATGGCTCCCCCCTTATTAAGGTAATTTTGATTAGCTAGGATAGGCTATTACTTACCGTTTTAATCTGAACCCACATTATTCACTTCTTGAGGAATGTGGGATATATTTTTTTTGTAGATTAACTACTAATTGATGGAGATAGCAATTCTACGACTTTGGACTTCACTAAATATAAAAATGCTATCAGGTATAACACATTCACAACAATTAGTAAGCTTTTACCTATCCAAGAGTCAATTATAGAGAAAGTAACAATTGTTGCTACTAGCACCAACAATTTTTCTACTGTGGATACGGTATGACCATGATGCTTGGGGTCCCAGTAAGAGAAAGGACTAATAAAACGATAGTTACTAACGGGAAAAAAGTGTCTGTGAGCATCATCGTTGTGAACTGGTAAATCTAATAAGGAGTGCAGGATCATACTTAAACATAGAATTTCCCAAAGTTGCCATCCCCAGTAATGGCTGATGATGACTCCGCAAAGGGCTAGGGGAAGGGAATGAAAGGTAGCAACAAGGTTCTGCCAAAAGGGTAATTCGTAGGTTTGTGACCAAATTTGGTACTCTGGTTGACGACGAATTAATTTTGCCCAGATATAAAGGATAAAAATTGGTAAATCGGGTAAGATAGCACCAATTGTGATGGGTAAAGCTGCCTGAAGTTGAGCCTG
>WTKN01000347.1 GCA_011524395.1 Moorena sp. SS36440bin_2 | reverse complement strand
ACAGTGCGTCCCGTAACGCACCACCAGGTCAAACTGCATGCATTGAGATGCACCCGGGACTTTTGGTAGCTTTACAAAAGTCAACACAGTTTTGTTTATTTATGTCCAGATACTTATAATTAGGCGTTGCTTAATAATGGAATAATTTTAATAGTTTTTAGGTACCCTTGACCTTGGCGAATTTAATTCTTCATGGATCAAGCGCACCTTTGACTAAAATAAGCTGACCGCTGATAGCTTAGGTTGCTGTTACCCAAAAGGAACATTCAACGCGCCATTTTCCTTAAGCCATTGGCACTGTTGAGCACTTAATCCTTTAGCATCGGTAAACACCGCACCTGCTACCTCGCAGTTAGAGAAATCAACATTATCCCAAATAGTATTCTCTAAGATAGCGTACTGTAAATCAGCATTTGTAAGATTAACCTTAGATAGGCGAGCGCCTTCTAAATTGGCAGAAAATAAAGACGCTTCAGTTAAATCAACATCGTTTAATAACGCATTTTCCAAACTTGACTCCAGCAACTGAGCACCATGCAAAATCACCTCTGTCAAATCAGCAGCTCTGAGATTAGCAACAATCAGATTAGCAGAGGTTAAATCTGCTCTGACTAAACTAGCACGGCTTAAGTTAACCCGTTCCAAATCAGCACCAAGCCACTTAGTATCGATTAACTGAGCCCCTTCTAAGGTAGCTAGATCAAGGCTTGCTCCACTGAAATTAGCCTCAGGGAAATTCACAGCTCCTAAATTGGCCATCTTGAGATTGGCATTGATAAAGCTTATCCCTTTCCCAGTTGCTTCTCTCAAATCAGCCTTTTGCAACTGGGCTAAGGACGCCTCAACCCCATCTAGTCTTGCTCCACAGAGCTTAGCCTTTGTTGCCCAAGCCCCTCGCAGATTCGCCCCCTCCAAATCAACACAATTGAGTTGAGCTTGTGAGAGTCGGGCATAAACCAGAGTTGCCCCCGATAGGTTGGCCCAGCTGAGATTGGCTTGAGTAAAGTCTGTCTCTTGACAAGACGCTCCCGAGAGATTGGCATTACGTAGGTAGGCATGGGCAAACTTAGCCTTATCCAGATTCAACCCCTGTAAATCAATATGACTCAGCTCCGCTTTCTGTAACGACAGTCCTTGCTTAAGTTGGCTAATAACTTGATTAGTAGTTAATAATGTCATAGTGTTGCTTATACAAAACCTATAGTCAGTTAGTTTTGTATCTAATTTAACGTTATTGCCACAGGATATGTGATTACAGCAATAATCTTTTACATAAATACATTGAGCGTTTGAAGCACCCGATTTCTCATTCCCTGCCCTATAGCTTTCATGGTCAAGTTTTCTATCAGTCGCTTTATGCTCATGGCAGCTATAGTTATCGGTGTAATTGTTCTTGTCCCAACTATCAAGCAAATTACCCAGCAGCGAGCCATGACATCTGCTTACGAATTACTGACTGACCCATTCTTACAATTCCCTACAAAAGATTCCGTGCGGGTGGTTTGGTTTACCGAATTTCCTGGCTCCCGCCACACTGTTACCTACGGCACGAGCTCTTATCGTAAGGCCACTGCTACTACTACTAAACTCAGCCGCACTCGGGAAGACCAAAAATCTCGAGTTGGCAACCAGACCGAAGACGCCCAAGTCTACCAGAAGCCCATCATGCGGGATATTTGGCGTCATGAAGCCATCGTAACTGGACTGACTCCTGGTCAACGCGATCCTTATCAAGTCACCAGTGTCAAGGAGAATGGGCAAGTTGTCAGGAGCAAACTGTTTAGCCTCAGTGCTCTACCAAACCCTGAGACACCCCAGAAAATTCTTCTGACTTCTGACCATCAACTAATGGCCATGACCGCAGCTAATCTCCAGAAGGTGGTAGACACTGTCGGCCAAATTGATGGGGTGTTTTATGTTGGTGATTTAGTTAATATTCCTGACCGGGCTTCGGAATGGTTTGATGATAACCGGGGTGGTGCGTTTTTCCCTTGTCTTCAGGGTCGAGCTAATTACCAATTGGAGAAGAATGGGGTTAAAACTACCTACCATGGCGGTGAAATTATTCAAAATGCCCCGATTTTTCCTGTCGTTGGCAATCATGAAGTGATGGGTCGTTTTTCCATGGAAAAGGATTTGAATAGCCAATTCAATGACCCTTTTCCTCGCGCTGCAGCACAAGGGATCTATCAGCAAAAAGCTGAACAGTTAAATCCAGATAATGACCCTAATTATTACCAAGCTTGGCTAACAAATAATACCTATAATACTGAGACCTATAACGAAATTTTTTCCTTACCGAATGGCAAACCCTATTATGCGGTAACCTTTGGTGATGTTCGCTTAGTGGTGTTGTACATTACTAATATTTGGCGCACATATAGCTTAAGCCCTAATGCCAAAGGTAGGTATCAAGAACGGGAACAAGATTTAGATAATCCCATTGCTTGGGGATACGGACAACATATTTTTGAACCGGTTAGTAAAGGGAGTCCCCAGTACCAATGGCTCCAGGCAGAACTCAATAGCACTGAGTTTCAACAAGCTAAGTATAAAATTGTGATGCTTCACCATCCTCCCCATAGCCTAGGGGATAATATTGTCCCAGCTTATACTGACCCAGTGCAGATCATTGAGCGGGATCGGGCGGGTAAGGTGACAGCAGTGCGTTATGAGTATCCCAAAGACAAGGATTACATCATTCGGGATGTGGTGCCATTATTAGAAGCTGCTGGTGTGCATTTGGTGTATTATGGCCATTCCCATGTATGGAATCGCTTTGTTGATGGTAATGGCATCCATTTTTTAGAATCCTCCAATGTGGGGAATAGTTATGGCGCTTATGTTGGTGAGAAGAAGCGCCCAGTACCAACTGGGTATAACGAAAACTATTCCGCTACTGGAGACCCCAATGGATTAGAGCCCGTTATGCCAACCATCGCGCCATTGTTAGGAGACAATAACCAGCCCTTGCCTTATATCGCTAGTAATGATGTCACTGTGTTTAGTATCTTTGATACTGGCACCGGTATAGTAACTAGCTATCGCTTTGATACGCGATCGCCTAATTCAGATGTGATTAAATTCGATCAGTTTCAGTTAAAGCCAAGGGATTAGGGTCCGGAGATGGGGAGATGGGGAGATGGGGA
>WTKN01000224.1 GCA_011524395.1 Moorena sp. SS36440bin_2 | reverse complement strand
AATTGCTATATCTCTATTAATTCTTTATCCATCAACTTAGGATTAGTATCAACTAACTGTCTTTCAATTTCATCCCGGACAATTTGACGATATTCGAGAAAGTGTTCGTTGTGAGCGCATAGAGTAAGGTAATGTTCCCACACAGCTGGATTGTGCCTGAAAATACCAAATAAATGATGCCAGAATTTCCAGCGAGTACTGCGCTTAAACCCTTGCCGCCAAATTACAGTCGCCAGAGCTTTCAAATCTACCAAATCTGGCATTTTGAATGGGGCTTTGCATTTAGGGGGACCAAGCTTTAAAAAACACTTATAGGCACGGTCTATATAGCGCTCAGGTTCGTATAGGGTCCAAAATGCTTCGATGTATTCTTGAGCAATCTCCTCAATGGGACGAGTAGGAACAAAGTTCATTAGGGTGGTTTGATTGATATCTTTTTTAGTGTTATCTCGCAAACGCCCTTCTTTCTCTAAACGATTCCATAGAGCAGTATTGGGTAACGCCTGTAACATGCCAAACATAGCTGTAGGGATACCAGCCTGTTCAACAAAACTAATAATCCGGGAACCTGCTCCTTGTTTCTCTCCATCAAAACCAATAATAAACCCTGCCATTGGTCGTAATCCCGCACGAATTATTTTATCTACATCATCCGTTAGAGAGCTGCGAGTGTTTTGGAATTTTTTGGTTAGTTTAAGGCTTTCTTCGTCTGGTGTTTCAATCCCTAAAAATACAGCATCAAAGTTAGACTCTACCATCAATTCCATCAATTCTGAATCCGCAGCTAGGTCTACAGATGCTTCAGTATTAAATCGGAAGGGATACTGATGCTCTTTCTGCCATACTTTTAGCTCTTTGAGAAGTAGCTTAACGTTCCGCTTATTCCCAATAAAATTGTCATCCACCATAAAGATACCACGCCGCCAGCCTAATTCATAGAGATAATCCAATTCCTTGAGAAGCTGGGCTGGTTCCTTTGTTCTCGGTTTGCGGCCATAGAGAATAATTATGTCACAAAATTCGCACTGAAAAGGACATCCGCGCGAAAACTGGACTGACATTGAATCATAGGCATCAAGCTCTAACAAATCATAGCGGGGAATCGGGGTTTGAGTGACATCGGGTTTCTCTGTAGTGCGAAACGTTCCACTAGTTTCCCCTCGCTGTAAAGCTTCTACAAACATCGGTAGGGTGATTTCTCCTTCATCTAGGATGAGAAAATCCACCCCTGCCTTCTTTCCTTCTTCCGGTAAAGACGTGGGATAAGGTCCCCCAAATGCCACTAATTTACCACGTCGTTTGGCTTCTTGAATTTGGTTTAAGGCATCCGTTTTTTGGACAATCATCGCTGAGATTATCACCAGATCTGCCCATTCAAATTCTGCTTCGGTTACGTCTCGGATATTGCGGTCAACGAGTTTAAATTCCCAGTCTTGAGGTAATAATGCAGCAACAGTAATTAGACCTAAGGGTGGCAATAAAACTTTGCGATTAACTAATTCAAGGATTTTGTCATAAGACCAAAAGGTTTTCGGAAATAGCGGATACAGTAATAAAACTCGCATTTAGAGAAATCCTCACACACATGGCCATAGAGCCTATAGCGATCTTACATCTTAATTAAGTAAGCCATCAGCTATCAGTCATTAGCTATTAGCTATCAGTCATTAGCTATTAGCTATCAGTCATCAGCTATCAGTTATCAGCTATCAGCTATCAGTCTATGCGCTACGCGCACGCTGCGCGAACAGCGAACAGCGATTAGCGCTACGGGCACGCGTGCGCGTTCAGCTTATGGGTTAGGTCACAGCGTCGTTCGCACAGCGTGGCCAAAGGCCAAAGCCTGTGCCACGCGGTCTTGGGGAGGCAGCGCTGCATCGCTACTAGATCGGTGTTTTTGAATAAAATGACCATGATAGCTTACCACTGACTGCTGACTGCTGACCGCTGACCTAGGGTTTTAATTAGGGCTGCAATTATTCACTACACCCCAGACCAAGTAACAAGGTCGGTCCCGACACCCTTAGGAGCTAAAAAGGCTGCTTGTTACCCCCTGAGGTTTAATTACTTACTCTGGTTAGTCTGCTGGTAACTCAGCCAAGAAAGTTTTACAATTGCCCAATTCCGCCAGAAATAGTTCCTGGAGTCCGGGTGAGAGCGGTTCCGCTCAAACCGGTTGATTTCTGTGAGGATGCGATCGCATTCTTTGGTGCTAACTATACTACAAGCCTGGCTCAGTAAACTATCCACTGAAGTACGTTTACCCTTAGGACTATACCAGTCATATCGCCCGGATTTGGCAGGCTGACCGTTGGGATAATACAAATCTAACCCCCCGGCAGTCTGACCGTTGGGATAATACCAACGTGACCTCCGTTTGGCAGGCTGACCGTTGGGATAGTACCAATCTTTGTCCGATTTGGCTGTTTGCCCATTTGGCCAGTATAACGAATACCTCCGATCTTGCCTAAGACGTTTGCAGATAACTTGCTGTAAACCTTCAATCGTAGCCACAAAGCTTCTTCCCTCTTCTGTCATGCTGGCTATTTCTGCCATTATGGTCAGGTCGAAGCAATCTTTAGATGAATTTAGTCGTGACTCAATACTTGATGAACGTCTATTACGTCGATTACGTTGATTACTCTGTCTACTTGATGAACGTCGGTTACTCTGTCTACAATATTTATATTCTAGGGTAGCCAGATTATCGCTATCTAAATTTTCGCGAATCGCCAAGCGACGGACAGCACGAATCTCGCTACATTGATTAGATTTAGAGGTAGCGCTGTCTTGGGGTTTTTCCTCATAAGCGCCTACTGGTGCAGATAGGTTATTGGTTCCTAAGCCAATAGTACATAGGGTTAAGAGTGATAATAACACTCGAATCGGATATTTCATGGAGATGAATCTTCCTCAACATATCAATAGTCTGAACAGCCAGGATTATAAAATTCCTTGGCTTCTCACTGGCTAGTAGAGACGTTGGATGATATCAAAAGTTTCACCATTGAAATATTTTTGGTCGCGATGCCAAGGTAAGCATTCAGCTGTCAGAAAATGCTGTTGCATATATAGTTACCAAAAGGCTGATAACTATATATGGATGTATTCAATACTGAACTTTTGCGAGAGGTCAAGGGTACTAAGTATTATGCTGATATCCAGTGTTAATTCAATTGTTAGGTGCGCTCTTACCATTAATAATTAAATTCCCGTGATTGTCGCACCTGAAGTTAGCATAGATCATGCTCTCATAGTTCATTACCAGGACTTATCCCAAATTGGTTACAAACGCAAATGCACTTATCTAGTATGGTATTTTGTAAAGCCACCCTAGCGGCAGAGTTTATGGGTAAGTCCTGAGTAATTGAGACAATTGACCGATTATTGCGGTAATCTGGAGTGACACGAAACATGCTGAAAACTATAGTTATTAACTCTCAAACCAATGAGTTACAGGAAAAAACCCTTAAACCGGAAACTGGGATTCAAGGTGAGTATCTTATTGGTCGTCACCCGAGTTGTGACCTAGTTCTGGATAGTCCTGTAGTGAGTCGTGTACATGCCAGAATCCTATGGCAAGGGGGACAGTATTACTTTGCTGACCTTGGTAGCACCGATGGCTCTCGGATCAATAATGAGGAGATGGATGTTAACCACAACTGGCTCCTGAGGGAAGAGGATATTATCCGCATCGGTGACTTTGTGCTGCTGGTCAAAGAACTACAGCTGTATGATTCTAAGCAGGAACAGAACCTAGTGGTAGATGGCAATAGCACTGGGATGAAGCGGTGGACTAAAGGTGAGATTACTGTCCGCTGTATACAGATCATTGATCAGACCCATGATGTCAAGACTTTTCGTTTTGTCGCCGATCCGCCAATGTTGTTCAGCTACAAGCCAGGTCAGTTTGTCACTCTGGATTTGGAGATTGATGGGCTTCCAGTCAAGCATTCCTACTCCATCTCGTCAGCCCCCTCACGTCCTTATACTTTGGAAATTACTGTCAAGCGAGTTCCAGCACCAGCGGATGCTCCTGATGTACCAGCGGGTTTGGTGTCCAACTGGTTGCACGACAACATCAAAGTCGGGTCCGAGGTGAGATTAAATGGCCCAATGGGGAAATTTACCTGTGCTGACCATTCTGCTAATAAATTGCTATTTATTTCAGCAGGTAGCGGGATTACTCCAATGATGTCCATGTCTGAGTGGCTTTGTGATATTGGCGCTGATGTGGATGTGTTCTTTATCCACAGCGCTCGTAGCCCAAAAGATATCATCTTCCGTCAGAAATTAGAGTTGATGGTGGCTTTGCACCCCAACTTTAAGGCTGCTATTACCACCACTCGTCCAGAACTAGACCAAGCTTGGTGGGGTTATACCGGAAGACTTAATGAAGCCATGGTGCAACAGATGGCTCCTGATTTTCGCGATCGCATTGTTTATGTCTGTGGTCCGAATCCCTTTATGGCAGGGGTGAAAACCATGCTAGCCGGTCTAGACTTCCCCATGGAGAACTACTATGAAGAGAGTTTTGGTGGCAAAAAGTTATCAAAAAAGACAGCAATAGCAGCAACAACTCCTACACCAGTCACAGCGGAAGGTCGTCCTAGACTACACTTAGTGAAATCACCATCAACCTGTTCAGAACCAACTGTAGTCTTTGCTAAGTCTGGGAAAGAAGTCACCTGTGATGCAGAGGATGTGATCCTAGATCTGGCGGAACAAGAAGGGGTGGCATTACCCAGCGGTTGCCGCATGGGAGCCTGTGGTGCTTGTAAGCAAAAGCTTCTAAAAGGGAAAGTCGAGTATGATCACGAACCTGATGCTCTCAAAGAGGATGAACGGAACGAAGGGATGATTTTGACTTGTGTGGCTCATCCTGTAGGACAAGTAGTAGTTAGCGCGTGAGCTATAGCAGTTCCTAATACATTATCTGTCGTTTACAACAGTCATTTTTTCGCTTTTTGTCAGATAGCGATGCAGCGCGGTCTTGGGGGTTCCCCCCATGAGCGACTGCATCAAGACAACGTTAATAATTATTGATTAGCGCAGTTTGCAGGTAGTTTGGCGTAACTTGCTAGTCAAATTTACCGCTTCCTTAGTATAGAATCAAACTAAATCGACATTCAAGGGTGAATTGTCATAGTCAAATAACAAAAATTAGTTTGAATCCAAAATGAGTAAGACCATTTTAATTACAGGAGCAAGCAGCGGTATTGGAAAAGCAACTGCAAAATTGTTCCAGGAAAAGGGTTGGAACGTGGTTGCAACCATGAGAACTCCAGAAAAAGAAACAGAACTAACTACCATTGATAATGTGTTGGTGACAAGACTAGATGTTTTAGACCAAGATTCAATTACAAAAGCCATTCAGCTAGGTATTGAAAAATTCGACAAAATAGATGTTTTGGTAAACAATGCCGGTTATGGTGCTTATGGTCTTTTAGAAGCAACCCCCAGGGAAAAGATAACAAGACAATTTGATGTTAATGTTATTGGGCTGTTAGATGTAACGAAAGCAATACTACCCCATTTTAGACAAAATAAAGATGGTATTTTAATTAATATTTCATCGATTGGTGGCAAAATGACCTTTCCATTATTTTCATTATATAACGGAACTAAATTTGCTGTTGAGGGGATTTCCGAAGGTCTGAGTTTTGAACTGGAAGCAATTGGCTGCAAAGTTAAAATTATTGAACCAGGAGTGATTAACACGGATTTTGCTGGTCGCTCCCTTGATATGAACAACGATGAAAATTTAACTGAGTATCAAGAATTAATTGGTAAGCTGTTCAATTCGATGGAATCTTTGGCTGAGAATGCTTCTGAGCCTATTGTTGTCGCTAACGTGATTTATGAAGCAGCAACAGATGGCACTGATAAATTGCGATATACTGCTGGCGAAGACGCCAAGATGATGGTAGCTAATCGAAAAGAATTGGATGATAATACCTTTATCCAAGGTATTAAAGAACAATTTGGCATCTAGTTATAATAGATATTTTATCCTTAAGGGGCGAGGAAATAGCTTGGAATTATTGGTATGTAAAGCTAGGATAATTTTGTGGGATAAAAAGGGGCGTTGCTGCTTCAAGGAATGGTATAATAAAAAGAAAACCATTTCTTGGATAAGCAAAGCCCCAGAGGTAACCAAAGTCCCTTCAGCCATAAAAAAATAAAGCACAGTCTATACAAGGGTTTAGACTGCAGTGCTTTCAGCCAGTATTAGGTATATTGCTAATCTGCGGGAAAACCAGACCAGTTCCCCTGTGAGCTACTTCCTACTCCCCTTTTAGCAGTTCGCCCTTATTGCTCAAATTCAGCAGCAGTTAGGGAACAATCTCCCCATAGCCACCTTGTTCCAAAGCCAAAGGAGAAGAGTTAGCAACTATTCTCCGCCAGTCAGAAAATTATTCTATCATCTCTGATTAAAAGATGTCGAATCTTGGCTTTACGTTAAAATGACAATACCCAGTTTTGATGAAAAAGGAAACCTACCACCTGGCATATATTGGACTACATGGCTAGAATTTCAAGAGCGTTTTGGTACTAACGTAACGCGGTTACGCCAAATAGAAGGACTCAAAAAAGCAATGGAGCAATTAAAGGCAGCGGGATGTAGAAGCATTTATATCAATGGCAGTTTTGTCACAAGTAAGCTCAGACCAAATGATTATGATGCATGTTGGGATACAGAAGATGTGGATGTAAATTATCTCCTTACTCATGCACCCAGATTACTCAATCCTATCGACCGCGATGCACAAAAAGCTATCTATAAAGGTGAGATTTTTCCTTCAGAGCAGCCAGTTGGCATTTACGAGATGAACTCCCTAGAATTCTTTCAAAAAGATAGGGATAAAAACGCCAAAGGAATTATTGCTATAGATTTATTGAGGTGGGAACCATGATTAAAAATCAAAGACAGTATGACTACAGCCAAGAATTAGTTCGTAAATTTGAATCTGACTTATCTGTTTATGACGCTCAAGATGAAGATATAAAAAAAAATGATTGTTGGTGGAAGATTAAGCGCGATTCATTACAAAGTCATCTTAATGCTTTGAAAACCGAAGTTGCTGAATACGAAACCCTCAGAAACCATGACAATCGTACTCCAATTGTTCTGAAGCTTGATGATATTAAAAATCTCCCACAACTTCTTATCAAAGCTCGTCTAGCTGCTAATCTAAGCCAAAAACAACTGGCGGATATCTCGGGTTTAACTGAGGAAAAAATCATAGACTATGAAGCTAAAGACTACCAAACAGCGAGCCTTATAGATTTTTTGTTTGTCCTTGATGCCCTGGATATTAAGCTCCAAAAAGGTGAGTTTTTATTTCCTCTAGATACTCTCAGAATCACCCCAATTACCGCAGAAGAATTGATGGGTAATACATCTAGTGAAACCTCTCAATCAATTGGCTGCATCTCATCTTTGTAAAAACATCATGGATAAATAATCCTATTTACAGCGACGCTGATATTAATCACTACCATGGGGTAAGGGCGAAAGAAACAAAGGAAATGTTTCTTAACCGTAGCTCGGTTTCCCCACTAAACTTCCCCGCAGTTGTCGGGAACTTTGGACAAGGTAACTTCGGCTCAGGGTAAAAGAATTGACCCAAACAGAATCAGAGATGGGTTACCGATCGGTAACCCATTTCTTACCCATCAGTTGGGATCATCCCACCTGAAGCAATGACTCCTTCAAGCGAGTTTGGTCAAATCCTCGCTGATGAAGCAGTACCCAGGATTCGATCAAATCAGGACCATTGACATCCCCAGTTAGTGCAGCACGAAGCGATCGCATAACCAATCCTTTCTTGACCTTTTGCGCTTTTGTGACTTGGTTAATAATCTGCTTAGCTTCCTCTGGACTCAGCTGTTGGTAATTACCCAGTTGGTCAAGAATACCTTGCACCACCTCACTAGCACCAGCTTTTTTGAGCTGCTCTACTGCCTGCTCCGTGTACTCAACTGACTCAGTAAAGAACATCCGAGTCATATCTACTGCTTCTGGCAAGCGAGTCAAACTTGGCCCAATCATAGCAGTCAACCGTTCCAGCCAAGGGCGATTTTCCACAGGATCACAGTTGTAGCCAGCACTTTCCCAGTAGGGGATTAGCAAGTCCACTAACTCAGATGCACTGATCTGGTGGACATATTGACTATTAATCCAATCCAGCTTAGCCCAGTCAAACTTTGCCCCAGCTGGGTTTACCCGTTCAAAACCGAACTTTTCAGCGGCTTGAGCCAAAGTAAAGATTTCCTGAGTGGAGTCAGGGGGAGACCATCCCAGCAATGTCATATAATTAACCATCGCCTCAGGGGTAAAGCCCATGGCTTTGAAGTCAAAAATAGAGGTTACACCATCGCGCTTGGATAGCTTCCGTCCCTCATGGTTAAGAATCAGAGGTGTATGGGAAAATTCTGGGACTACACTCCCTAGGGCTTCATAGAGCAAAATCTGTTTAGCAGTATTAGCAATATGGTCTTCACCGCGAATGACATGGGTAATTTGCATATCAATGTCATCCACCACCACAGCTAGGTTGTACAGAGGCTGACCGATATCATTCTCTTGAGATGCCCTAGCAATGACCATATCACCCCCAAGGTCACTCCCTTTCCAGGTGACTTTACCTCGGACTAGATCATTCCAGACAATCTCCCGCTCATTATCAATCATAAAGCGGATCACCGGCTTGCGCCCTTCCGCCTCAAATGCTGCTTGTTGTTCTGGTGTCAGATTGCGATGGCGATTGTCATAGCGGGGGGCTTCTTTTCTAGCTTTTTGAGCTTCCCGCAGTTGTTCTAGTTCCTCAGCTGTGGTGTAGCAGCGATAAGCCAATCCCTGGTCTAAGAGTTGTTGAATAGCAGCACTATAAAGGTCAAGACGTTGGGATTGGAAAAATGGTCCTTCGTCCCATTCCAGTCCCAGCCAACTTAAACCATCGAGGATGTTCTGGGTATATTCCTCTCGCGATCGCGTTTGGTCGGTGTCTTCAATGCGCAGAATAAACTTACCGCTGTGGCGACGGGCAAATAGCCAGTTAAATACAGCGGTTCTAGCGGTACCAATGTGTAAATTTCCGGTTGGACTTGGGGCAATACGGACTCTAACTGTCACAGCTGATTGCTAAGAACCTAAATTACTATAGTCTTTTCGTATCTATTGTACCTGCAACAATCAACTACTCTGGGTAGATCATCTTTAGGATAATCTTTATGAGCAGTCGATAGTATCCTACATTTTTTCTACGGGACTGACGGGGCTCGAACCCGCAACTTCCGCCGTGACAGGGCGGTGCTCTAACCAATTGAACTACAGTCCCAATCTCCGAGCCATTTACTATTATTATGTATGACTGGTGTATTTGTCAAGGCTTTTTTTGAAAAAAACTGAAAAATACTTTCAGCAGTCACTTTAGAGCTCTGAGCTCTCAGCGGATTTGCCTTGAGCTTACCCTCGACCAATGACCGAAGGCTCAGTTTATGGCTGAAACCAGTATAACCTATCCGAGCGCTTACGCAATAGGGTGGGCTAATCACCCACCCTAGGACTCACTATTGTTTTTTCAAGACCAAAAACCTTATTTACTGCTATGGCAGAATCACCGTTCTCTGTTGGTGTTAGAGACTTTTGAGATTAAAATTGCCTCTGAAGCCGTTCTGCTGAATGGATAAAATCGTTCCAGGCTAAGAATTAATAGGAGCATCAAAACCTGTACTGGCCAAGGTGCCATAGCAAAACCAAATATTAGACAGACAATGCTACTGCCTACTCCCAATAGGCGAGGGATTTCGTGAGAGACTCTCCAAGATATCAAGATGCTCCCTAGGGCAGTTACGAGAAGAATTAGAAAAAGTGGAAGCATATTAATCACCTGTTATAAAATAAATTCTAGACTTCAATAATTTCTAGACCTATAAATTCCAGACCTCTAAAAATTCTAGAGAGGGCTCCCCTCCATCCAATGATGGTGAAAGCCCCCTTTAGATTTAATTTAGCATCTACCTATACATTGGGTGTGTGAGCTAGAGCACAAACCCTAATAACTTAAGAAATCGTTGCATAACTTCATGCTAAGTTTTGAAAGTTAATAGTATTGGGCAAAGTGTTGGACAAAGTGTTGGACAAAAAGTTAACTAGCCATTCCTTGAGGTGATACGTAGCCCGGCAGTCATCTTCATTGTAGCGCTGGATAATTTCGAGAATAGAGTTATTGCCTGTTTTTAACCACTGGTCATACAAACACACAGATTGGGAGCCAGTCACATCGGGATCTCGCCACTCAAAGCCCAAGCATCTAGCCAGATTTTTCAGAGAATAACTCTCCACTGGCATGGTGACAGTATCAATAACTATTTGATGAATATCCACGAAACGATCTAACAGGGGTCTAACTATCTGTCGTGGAGTTTGGTAAAGGGTTGCTAAGCGCTTGACCGTGTCAACTTCATACTTTGAAAAATGGAAGATTGGGGCATCTGGATAACGCTCAACTAAGTCTAAAAATTGTAGCCAGATGAATCCTTCTTGCCAAGAATGTTCTGCGAATAGGTTATGGAAAGTCTCAGTTTTAGTGCGTCGATCAATCACCAACACCCCTAGCAAATACTCCAGGGGCAAATCAGGCTGTGCTTCAATATCAAAATAAAGCTCAACAGATGCTGTCGGTAAAGAGTCTTGATTCGGGAGGTCTGCCGAGATTTTGGCATTACCATTCCCTCGCTCTAGTTGTTCGTATTCAAGTATACTAAAGTAATGTTTGGGATAAAGCAGCACCCGGTTTTGTACCTGAGATTGGGCTTGCTGCACCAGCTGGAAAGCTACTGAGCTACCAAAGCTTGGCTCTAATTCACTAATGGTGGACGTGGCTAAGGATTCGATTGTGGTTACTCCCAAAGCCTTCAAATCCTGATAGCGGCTGGGTGTTACTCCAGGCAATAGGGAAATGTGCTCCACAGATTTAGCGATCGCATAACAACTGTGGTACCAACAGCAAAGACTACACCGCTGACGGGAAATGAACACCTCTGGTTTTTGTTGCTCCAATAGAGTCTTAATACATTCCGATAGCAGTTGTTCCATCAGTGGCACCCATCGTTCTATCACCACGGTGTAGGACTTTTGGTTACGCAAAATTAATGAGCCAGTAGTAGGCCACTGTCCTTGTACTGCTGCTAACAGCTGAGCACGAAAAGCGGTAAGGATTTTATACTCTGGCTTGGGTCGTTTGCTGAGTTTAATGGTGGTGGGAACATAGATCCAATCACCAAAATTAGAAGCTCCTGGCTGTTTGACCAGTAAATCAGGAAAACATAGCAATGTCACCCCGTCACCAGTTGAGATCAAAAGTACCCCTCCAGAAATGTACTCTGTCCCTTGTTCCATGAGTTTCAAGGTAGCCTGTGCAGCAGATTCCCAATCTGTTCTGGGGTAGCGGGGTGAGTGGTGGGGGACAGTAGCGAGAATCTGTTGTTTATGGTCTCGGCTTTTCTGTTGCAGTTTCAGCCGAAAATCTGAGGGTGGGTCTTGCTCTGTGGGATCTCCATAAATGTCCAAAAACGCCCGACGCCGACAGCGTTTGTAATCTAAAAGTAATGCGTCCGTCAGCAGCATAATTATAGTTTCCGCTAACCCCCCATGGCTGGTGATAATCGCCGCTAGGGGTGAGTATCACCAGCCATGCAGGATGAATTAATCCGGTCAACCCCGATTGATGAATCAATCAAGAGTTTATCCCGCTTTTATTAATTTATGTAAATTTACGGAAACATTCACTGATCAACCAGGGATTACTTAACAATTATTTACATAAAGGCTTGATTGAATTTTACCGAATGCCACTGCCCAAAAGTCTAGTAATCACAGGCTTTCGCTGTCTAATCAAGGGTCATCAAAGCAAGACTGGCAATGGAATCGACTTTTCCAAAAAAATTAATTCTGACACAGCGCTGGTAGAATCTTTATAAAAGATTAAATCTTTAAGAGATCACTGTAAGAGTCTATCGAAAACAGGAGAACACAAATTGACTTACTCAATCTTGCTTGCTGCTGCATCTGCCGTTCCCAACACCCTGGAATGGAGCCCGACAGTCGGAATCATTATGATTGTCTGCAATGTGCTAGCGATTGCCTTCGGAAAAGCTACTATCCAGAATCCTAGCGCAGGGCCCGCGTTGCCTATGCCTGAGTTCTTCGGTGGCATGGGTTTTCCCGCACTACTGGCAACCACCAGCTTCGGTCACATCCTAGGACTAGGCACTATCTTAGGATTGGCTAACATGGGAATTCTCTAGAAGTTAGTAGCTGTGGGGTATAGGGCGAACTGGGATAGTGATGATGGTCAGGTTTATCCAGGGGTGATAATTCACAGCACATTCTCACCCAGTCACTCGGTCATGCAGTAATCCTAGACACGATTACCCTATACCCGATCGTCTAACAGGCATCCCTGCTTTGCTAATAGTGCTGTACCATAAGCAGCCGCTGTATGAAGGGATGTCAACATCGGTACCATGAGCTGACGCTCTCGAATCCTTGTCCAAGTAGGATTTTTAGCACCACCACCAGCTGTATAGACACAGGTTAACGGACTTGCTCCGAGCTGTTGCAACAAACGATACCCCCTAGCTTCAATTCGGGCTATGCTTTCGAGGATTCCTTGGAGAAATTCCACGGAATTATCGGGTTTGGGTTCCAATCTTGGGGGGAGCTCCGGGTCATTAATGGGAAAGCGATCGCCTGGTCTAAGTAAGGGATAATAATCCAGGGGACTTTCTTGCTCGGGATCGATGTGAGCGCTGAGACTTTCTAATTCTCTGTCACTGAAAAAGTGGCGTAGTACTGCTCCACCGGTGTTGGATGCGCCACCGGTAAGCCATAAATTTCCCAATCGATGACTGTAAATCCCAAATTTGGCCTCTTCTACACGAGTGGTACTCAATAGTTTCAAGACCAAGGTAGACCCAAGGGAGGTTACCGCTTCACCTGGTTGTTTGGCACCACTAGCGATAAATGCGGCAATACTATCGGTGGTACCTGTACAGACTAGACAATCTGGTGATAATCCCAAGCAGTGAGCTACCTCAGGGGTTACAAAATCAACTGGTGTACCGGGAGCCAAGACATTGGGTAGCATGGATGACACCGGTAGCTGTTTGAGCCAGTCGGGATAGCAGAGATTTTCAGGATTATAACCAAGCTTTAAGGCATTGTGATAGTCACTAATGCCTAATTTGCCATGCAATAGAAAGGCTAACCAGTCGGCTTGATGGAGAAAGTATAGGGGATTAGTTTCAGCACAGCTTTTGCTGATCAGATCTGTACAGTGATACCACCAGAGAAGTTTGGCAAGGCTGGAGGTAGCACTTAAAACAACATGGTTGGGAGGAGCAATGGTTCTAAGTTGTTCCATCACAGCTACTCCTCGTGGATCGTTGTAAAGGATGGGTGCATCTACAGGTTGACCGATGCGATCGCTGAAAGCGGGGCTGAGGCCTTTGGCCAAGCTTCGCGAACGCCCATCGCCTTTGGCGCGGCAACGCCGATCGCATAAAAAAACCGTTGCGGAGGTGCCATTAATTGCGATCGCATTAATTTCACCCTTGATTGACTGGGGAATTTGCTCAATCAGAGCAAATAATACCTTCTGCCAGTGTGTTGCGGTATCGATGGTGATGGCTTGGATTGGAAAGGGATATTGAGTCTCGGCCAAGATAGTACCAACAGAGTCAATTACTACTGCCCGTGCGCCAGAGGTTCCGAAATCGATGCCCAGATAGACAGTCATTAGGGATTAGAGATTAGGGATTATGGATTAGATTATGATGCAACCATCAACATTCAACCTACCCTAAAGCGAGCGCCAAGGGAACATTCAAGCTAGCCAAGATAAATGCATCTAATTTTATCAGTACTATATATTTTTTTTTATTAAATAAGCACTATATGTGAATAATCCCTTGTTAACAAGAACAATACCGATGCACTCGGCCAAAGGGGGTTTCTGACCCTCGCGCTTGGCATGGCTGACAAGCCAGGGATTATTAAGAAATCTTCCGGATGACCCAGCAATATGGGTTTACCCTGTTAATTTATATGGTAAAAAGTCATGTTTTGATTTGATATATCTAATATAATCAAATATCATTTTTATTAGAAGACAGCAAGGTGGAGACTGCTTTAACAGGTAATCCAAATCTAGATCTAACTACACTCTTGTCCCCTAACCTGAAGGGGGAGAAAGACCCCACAGATACCCTGATTGGGCCGCGTCCAGATTGGTGGTGGACTGGGCTGCGACCTACAGAAGTCCTACATGCCATGCCGATCCCAAATCTAGCCACCTGCACGCGCCACGAGATTCTGGACTATTTCGATAATGGCTGGTTAATGACTGAGGTTTTGTTGTCAGCACTACAGGGAGAACGGGCATTCCTCGACCCACCCTACCACCAACTTCGTCATCCTCTAATCTTTTATCTATGCCATCCAGCCGTGCTTTACATCAACAAGCTTCGGCTAGCTGGACTCATCCATGAGTCGATTGATCCATACTTCGAGCAATTGTTTGAAACTGGCGTTGACGAGATGTCCTGGGACGATATGTCCAAGAATGAAATGGATTGGCCGTCAGTCCGTGAAGTCGTCGAGTACAGACGGAGTACCTACAAGATTGTCCGAGAATTGATTCAAACCCTGCCCGCCCTGGAAGACGGCCATCCACCTATCACTATGGAGAATCCCGCCTGGGCACTATTCCTAGGATTTGAACACGAACGCATCCACATCGAAACCTCCAGTGTCTTGCTACAAGAGTTGCCACTGTCGGTTTTGCGTCGGCCAGAACCATGGCCAAACCTGCATCCTTCAGCATTTGCAGAGAGTCATACCGTTGAAAACGAGTTAATTGCCGTTTCCAGCAAGACCGTGACCTTGGGTAAGCCTTGGGAAGAACCCTGCTTTGGTTGGGACAACGAGTATGGTTCACGGCAGGTAAGGGTTCGGAGTTTTCAAGCCAGTCGATACTTAGTAACCAATGGTGAATTCTACGAGTTTGTTGTCGCTGGGGGATACCAGGAACCCAAATACTGGACAGAAGAGGGCTGGGCCTGGAAGCAAAATCGCAATACTAAATGGCCGACCTTCTGGGTGGCTGATGAAGCAGCAGGACTGCACCAGTATCGACTGCGGACGCTGTTTGAGGTGGTGGATCTACCTTGGTCTTGGCCGGTTGCTGTCAACTGGTATGAAGCGAAAGCCTACTGTGCCTGGAAGACTGAGCAGGATAACAGCCCCATCCCTTATAGACTTTTAACGGAAGCCGAACATCATTGCTTGGGCGGGGGCAACGAGCCAGTTAATTTGAATCTAACTTGGGGATCTCAAACCCCAGTGAATGCTGTACTGCCTAACGAAGCTGGATTTTACGATGTCTTCGGCAATGTCTGGCATTGGTGTGAGGATGATTTCAATCCCTTGGAAGGGTTTCGGGTTAACCGGCTCTATGATGACTTTAGTACCCCTTGTTTCGACGGTGAACATAAGATGATTCTCGGCGGGTCTTTCATCAGTACTGGTGATGAAGCGACCCGGTGGGCAAGGTTTCACTTCCGGCCTCACTTCTTCCAGCACGCAGGATTCAGGCTAGTTCGATCTGATGATGGCGACGCAACCTGCGATGCGGTACTTATTAATAGCCAAAGCAATGGGGTTAAAGCCTATGAAGGTGAGAAAATTTTGGCAGAGAACCTGATGCTGCATTATGGGTCGGCTGATGAAGCAATGCCCTACAATTTTGGCCCCAAGGATGCCGTGGGATTTCCTCAAAGCATTGCCACACTAACCTTAGAGAGAGCTCAAAACCTGGGAATCAAGAAGGATCGGGCTTTGGATGTTGGCTGCTCCGTTGGCGGCTCAAGCTTCGAGCTGGCCCGGGGATTCGAGTCAGTGTTAGGAATCGACCTCAGTGTTACCTTTATTGAAGCTGCACAGACGCTACGTCGCGAAGGCAGACTCGTTTATCGTCGCCGCGATGAAGGGGAAAACACCAGCGAAGCTGAAGTTTGCTTGCCAGAAAACCTAGATCCCAGTCGGGTAACCTTCCGCCGTGGGGATGCCTGTGGGTTGCCCCCTGAACTCGTTGGGTTCGATGTGGTGTTAGCGGCTAATCTGATTTGTCGTCTACCGAGTCCTAGAGCATTTCTGAGTCGGTTGTGCGGCGCACGCGGGCTAGTAAGGTCAGGTGGACTACTAGTACTAGCAACACCGTTCACCTGGGATGAGCGTTTCACCCCACGGGATGCTTGGTTGGGCGGGCATGATGGCAAGGCTTCCTTTGCTACATTACAAGCAGAGCTAAACCGAGATTTTGAATTGCTCGAAACACAGGATATGCCCTTCCTGATCCGGGAACACGCTCGTAAGTTCCAGTATGTTATCACCTTAGTCAGTTTGTGGAAACGGCGTGACAGTTAAAAAATCTCGGAACGTTGGGTTTTCGGTAGTTAATGTTCTAAGTTGATAGTTTAGCAAAGTAAGTACCGAAGAAAAAAAATTTAGAGGATGTTAAGTAGGTGTACAACATTAATTGCACGTTTAGCAAAACTAAAAGCCTTACAATGTAAGGTTTACAGAGATTAAGGTTTACAGAGATTAATAGTAGGTAATTAATTTTGTTTAGGTGCTCAAAAAAATGAACAAATTCAAAGCGATAATCGACAGGACTAGCAATGAGGCAGATGAGGAACTTAAAACCCTACGAGAGCTAGAAATTTTTGTTCTAGATAATTCTGTTCGTGAAACCACTGTGGGAAGTGCTCGTGGTCATGTTCTTGAAGATAAAATTAACATCTTAAAGGCTATTGCTGAAACTGAACTCAATGAAGTGATTCTTGGCACTTATGGAGCTAACAGAAACGTTGATGACCAAATTCCAAAACATTGGATTGAGTTAGGTGGCTCCTTAGATAATATGTGGGGATTTAGCGAAGCTTACAGTGCTTTAGATAAATATGGAGTTCCCATTGATGAGCCAGCAGATGGATTGTTGGAAATGGTCAACGATCATAAGATGAGTAATGCTATTATCGAAATAGATTTATGTAGTCCTGACATAAATTATGAGCAGTTCGATCTCAACCAGTTCATTTTAAACCAAGTGGAATGGGCTAATAAAAATTTGATTCCACGTGGTGAAAATAAACTCCCTCCACGCATTCTTGTAAATTTAAGAGATTTCGCAAATTTTGAAACCGATACAGAGGGTTTGACCAGAGCTCTACATCTGATTGAATCCTTGGGAAATCTGCCCAGTAATCAGCGTCCTTTTGGACTGATGATTGAAGAACCAACCGGTTTTTTTCTTCCAGAAACTGTAAGCAAACTGACTCGTATTATTCGTGAAACCATGATTTCGGCAAATTGGTCACATGGTAAACTACTGGTCCACGTACATTGTGGTTTTGGCCTTGCAGAGTCAACAGTTTTAGAAGCATTGGCGAATGGTGCTGATGGGATATGGAGTGCCGTTTGCAAGGCTGGGGCAGCTTTAGGACATTCATGCTCAAGTATTACATTAACAAATTTAGCCCGGCTTGGCAATCACTTTGTAACTCGTACATACAACCTGCCAGCGATTATTAAAGCTGCCCGCAAAGTACATACAATTGCATCAAAAGAACCTGTCCCTAGGGATCAGGAAGTTTATGGTAAGGAAGCCTTCGATATTGTGTTCGGTGGATGGCATGGATTCATGGGAGATAAAATGGGTGCTGTTGCTAGCATGATTGGTGTTAAGCAAACTATTAGAATCACTGATTTTGCCAATGCTGAAATGCTACATCAAGCTATGATTGAACGATTTGGCGAACCCGAAAAAACAGGATGGGATGAAAACTTATGCAAAAAGATGGAAGAAAAAATTGATGAGCACTTACTTCTAGGAAACAGCTTTAACTACAATACCATCATTGGGTTAGCCCAACTTTATGAATATAGTGGAGGATGTATTTCATCATCCATGCTTAAAATTATTACCTCAGATAGCGAGATTACTGATGAACACCCACTTATCATTAGTCTGAAACAAAGATGGAAAATTTTTTCAGAAAAATTGAATTCGTCGTCTCATAAAAATCTAGAAAAAATAAATTTCACTTATAGCATATTTTGGCAAAATTCAGATATTCCTAAAACGATGGAAGAGATACCCATCAATCATTTTATTGATGATATTTTCAGAGGTGTTAATGCCACAGAAAAACAAAAGGAGATGATTGGCAATTTATTAGATATTGACGGTAACGGTTATGTATCTTGGCAAGAGTTTGTCTTTCGTTTGAAATGGGCTATACAACAGAAAGGTTTAATGTACTATCCAACACCGGAAGCATTAATTTTGGGAACTTTTGAATTCATCTTACAGCACTTTTCATAGCGATGCAGAGCTGCTCCCTGCTCCCTAAAACCTAAGGTGCGCTCTTACCATGAAGAATTAAATTCGCCACGGGTCGCACCTCAGATATTTGTACCTCACAAGTCGTAGAATTGCTATATATAACAATTAACGACCTTTAAGCACACGATCAATAGCCTGCAATAATTCCTTAGCGGTGTAAGGCTTTGACAAAAAGGTCTTAACCCCAGCTTCAGCCGCCGCATCGACTTTATCGCTGACAGGCAACCCACTGATGCCAATAATTTTGATTTTGGAGTTAATGTCTCGCAATCGAAGGATGGTTGTTGGTCCATCCATAACCGGCATCATCATATCCATCAGCACCAAGCTAATATCGTCCTGATGTTGCCTATAGAGTGCGATCGCTTCCTTACCATCCCTGCTAGTGATCACCCTATAGCCATAGTTTTCTAAGGACGTCTTGGTAATCTCACCAATAGCAGTTTCGTCATCCACCACTAAAATCAATTCACCGTTTCCTGTCGGTAGTTCTAGTTCTTCCTCGGCAGGAATTGGTGAGTGTTCTACTGCTGGCAAATATACTTTAAAGTGAGTACCTACCCCCACTTCACTATACACATTTACAAAACCGCCGTGACTTTTAACAATACCTCTGACCGTAGACAAACCTAGTCCTGTACCTTGACCGATGTCTTTAGTAGTGAAAAATGGCTCGAAAATTCTTGGCTGTATTTTCAGAGGAATACCAATGCCAGTATCAGCAACGGTTACCATAATGTAGGAACCGATATCGGCATCAATATGCATTCTGGCATAGTTTTGATCTAAAAAAATATTTTGGGCAGACAATATCAACGTTCCGCCATTAACCATAGCATCACGAGCATTGATACAGAGGTTCATCAAAACTTGGTGCAGTTGTGTGGCATCCCCAGATACAGACCAAAGATTAGGGTCGATATCCGTAGACAGTTCAATAGATCTGGGAAATGTTTCTAGGATAATGTGGCGAATTTCCCGAATCAAATGCCTAACTTGTAAAACCGTTCGTTGACCTGTAACACCCCGAGCAAACGATAAAACTTGCTTGACTAAACCAGCCCCTCGTCTAGCATTATTCTCTACAGTTTTTAGGAGTTGCAAATGCCGCTGATCTGAGATTTTCAGCTGCAACAGTTGAGCGGACATTAGAATAGGAGCTAATAAGTTGTTCAAATCATGGGCAATGCCCCCAGCTAAGGTACCAATGCTCTCCATGCGCTGAGCGTGGAGAAACTGGGTTTCAAGTTGTTTCTTCTCAGTGATATCAGTATTGACAATCAAGATTGATTTGGCCTGTCCCTGAGGATTTTGCACCAAAGTCCAGCGACTTTCAACAATAATTTCTTTGCCATCTTTGGTGACTTGCTCCAACTCACCATACCACTCCCCTGTTTTAGCAACAGTTTGATCTGCCTCGGCTAGCTCAGGTGGTGCTTGTTGGTACAACAGTAGATGCTCTTTTTTGCCAATCACTTCTGCTGCCTGCCAACCGTATAGAGACTCTGCCCCTTTATTCCAAAATGAGATAGTATTGTCTAGAGCCCGAACCAGAATGGCATCGGTTGCCACATCCAACAACGCTGCTTGTTCCCGAATTTTTTGTTGTGCTTGCTGGCGCTCAAGGGCATAGCGGATGGAACGCTCTAGTAAAGGTGCTCTGAGCTGACTCTTATCCAGGTAATCAGCTGCTCCAGCTTTCATGGCCTCCATGTCAACCTCATGGTCTCCCTGAGCCGTTAGCAGGATAATTGGTGCTGTACACCCCCTCGCAATGCCTTCACGCAAGAGTTCAAGTCCATTATGCTCACCAAGACGGTAATCCAGTAGATAAACATCATAGTGGTTCTGAGCAATCATTTCTAACCCCTCAGCATAGGTTGCCACCCAAGTCAAGGCAAATCTAGTCCTCCGGTTTTCTGACAGTAAATCACGAGTTAAAATATAGTCATCTTCGTCATCATCAACGAGTAATACGTTAACCAAAGGGTTGTACATTGGTCTGGCAGCGAAGGAATCGAAGGAAATTAGTGGAGAGTCGAGAGTTCTCAGTTCTGATTTTGGTAAGCAATTTGCCAGGTTTGTGTTTAAGGACGATTGATGAGGGTTGGTTTTGAAAATAGTTTTGAATGGATCAGTCTTTAGTGATAGACTGGAAAAACTATAAGAAACATCAAAACGTTCAGCTTTCGGTTGTGAGTATTTACTCATGGTAGTATGTTAGGGCAATCTATTCCCTTCGGTGGGCAATTCGGCAATGTCCAACCAGTACTTTTTTAACGTTTGCATCACCTCAATTAGGGAACTATAGGTGACAGGCTTAACGATGAAAGAATTTGCTCCTAAGTTATAACTGTGATAAATATCTTCTTCAGCCTTTGAGGTAGTCAGCACCACCACTGGTATAACTCGTAGATTAGGATCAGCTCTAATTTCTCTGAGGGCCTCACGACCATCTTTTTTCGGCATATTTAAATCCAGTAGGATTAAACTTGGACGAGGGGATCTACTCACCTGCCTGTGTTTACCACGGTGATAGAGATAATCCATCAATTCCTCGCCATCACTGACAAAGTATAGCTCATTGCTAAACTTACTCTCTAAGAGAGCCTCCCTTGCCAACAGACAATCATCGGGATCATCATCCGCCATTAAAATTACTACGGGATTTCGGCTTTCATTCACTAAGCATTATCTCCTCGACCAAAAATTATAAAGAAATTATAAAGGAATAATGAAGGAATTATGAAGTATAAATGGGTAAATTGGAAGTATTTTATTGATTACTCACTCAACTACTAGTATGTTTTCATTATTTAACGTTTACCCTTAAACCTTAAACCTTTAATCTTAAATATTAAGTTTTAAACCTTCAAGTTTAAGCATTAAACTTTAGACCTTTAATCTTTGCCTTAAGGCCGTAGGCCACGCTGCGCGAACGAATGGCTACGCGTGCGCGTTCAATCTTCAACTTTGTTTAATTGGCACCGTAACAATAAACGTAGCCCCCTGTCCTGGTGTGCTATCTGCCATGATGCTACCATTATGACGTTCCACAATTTTACGGCAGATAGCTAGACCGATGCCGGTTCCTTCATATTCGCTGCGACCATGGAGCCGTTGAAAGGTTTGGAAAATGCGATCGCTATACCTGGGTTCAAACCCAATACCATTGTCTTCGACTATAATCTGACAACGCTCATTAACGGTGGTGCCTCCATAACTTAAAGGAACACTTTCGTGAAGCTGTTGACTATAAATTTTAACGAGGTTACCTCTTTGCTCTGGTCGGAATTTCAGTCCGTTACTGATCAAGTTTTGCAACAGTTGACGCATTTGCAGGGGATCAGCTTCAATAGTATCTAGTTCACCGACTTCCACTACGCCACCAGATTGCTGGATACGTAGTTCTAAATCACAGAGTACCCCTTGCACCACTTCAGCTAGATCAGTGGCAACCAAAGGTCTGCCCTGAGTGGTCACCCGGGAAAGGCTAAGCAAGTCATTGATTAACACCTGCATCCGTTCTGCGGCATTCTGCATCCGTTGGAGGTAGTCCTGCCCCTGATCCGTTAACTCTTCATGATACAAGGTCTGAAGGCGATCGCCAAATGCCTGAATTTTGCGCAGGGGTTCTTGCAGGTCGTGGGATGCTACATAGGCAAACTGTTGCAGTTCAGCATTAGAACGGGCAAGTTCCTGACGCTGACGGGTTTCTGTTCCTAAAAGTTGGGCTTGGGCTAAGGCAATACCAATTTGGTCGGCCAGTTGTTGCAAGAATTCACTTTCAAAGTTAGTCCATTGTCGTGGATTGGAACACTGATGGGCAATCAACAAACCCCAAAGTTGGTCTTGTTGCTGAATTGGCACCACTAAGTTAGCTTTTACCCCAAACTGTTGCAGCATTTCGACATGGCAAGGTTCAATATTAGAGTTTTCTATGTCACAGATGTTGCTAACCCTTCCCTCACGATACTGGTCTAGGTACTCTTCATGAAAGCAAGGATCTTCGATGCTTTGTCCAAGCATGATTGGCCAACCCGGTACTACGGCTTCTTGAACCACTTTCCCCCACCCATCAAAAGTCAGTTGGAAGAGTACAACTCGGTCAGCTGTGAGAAATTCTTGCACTTCTGTAACCGCCGTTTGCAAAATCTGATCCAGTTGTAGAGACTGGCGGATTTTCAGGGTAATTTCTGAAAACAATTGCGATCGCTGATTTTGGCGCTGGAGTTCTTGCTCTGCTAGCTTGCGCTCAGTAATATCATCCACCACATAGGAAAATCGCGGGCGAGGAGTGGTTGTGTCGGGAATTGGGCATACAGTGGCGTTTAACCACCGGATATCGGTTTCAGTGGTGTGATCATACTCGAAGGAAATGGGCTGATTGCTTTGTTGGCTTTCTCGGTAATGGGTAATCCACCGACGGATATGAGTTTTGGGTGCGCCCAGCTCACTGGCTAAGCGATTCTGCATGGCCTCGGGTGTAGTCCCGAAAAAATCCGCCGTACTGTTATTATCAGAAATATGCAGGATGTCATCATCCACAAGTTCCACAACCCCCATCAATAGTGCGGAACTGTTGAAGAAACTACGCAGGGTCGATTCACTCTCCAGCAGTGCGGCTTCTGCCTGTTGGCGCTCTATTTCTGCTTGATGAGCTGCAATCAATCGACCAAGACTTTGAGCCATTAATTCTACAATTTCCCGTTCGTGAGGCTGGAAATCCCTTTCTATGACCTGGGTTGAGGAAAAATTCAGGGAACCGTAGACTTCACCATAGACAAATATAGGAGTCCCAATATAGGACTCAAGTTTTAGAGTTTGGTAAACTGGATGAGCGTGCATCAGTTTCATGTCACCTACATGAGTATAGGCAATGGTCTTTTTTTCCCGAACGACAAGAGCACAATAGGTATCTTTTAATTCAAACTCTGAGCCAGCCACTAAGCCTTCTAGATCAGACCTGACCGACAGGATGGTGTAGGAATTAAGGTGTATTTGACTAATAATGCCAGTGGGCATCCCTAAAATTTTACATCCCGTCTCCAGATAGTCAGCATAAAGCAGCTCAAAGTTTTGGTAATTGGTGGTATTCAGCCGATGCAGGTGTTTGAGGTTGTTACTGAAGATTTCCAGGGCCTGAGACTTTTGCAAAAGTTGGTCGTCTGCGTGTTTGTGTTCAGTGATGTCCCGGCCTACTGCCTGAAGCTCAATTAGTTGACCCTGTTCGTTAAAGATGGCGCGATCGCTCCACTGCTGCCACCGAATCTCTCCTGTGGGCATAATCACCCGGTGTTCAACCGTTTCTACGGGATTATCCGGCCTTAGAGAAGTAATACACTTTTCTAGCTTTTTGAGATCCTCATCGGGAATCAATGGCAAAAACCGTTGCCCAATCAACTCTTCCTCTGACTTGCTGAAATAGCGACAGTAGGCACCATTGACAAAGGTCAGAGTTCCATCAGGACGGAAACGACAGATTAGTTCCGTTTGATCTTCAACAATAGCGCGATAGCGAGCCTCGCTCTGATACAATTCCTGCTGATTTTGCTCCCGCTCGGTAATATCATGGTTTAGACCAATGGTGGCCACCATATTGTCTTGCTGATCATACAGAGGTACTACCACCGTTTCACACACCCCACACCTGCCATCTTTGCCAATAAAGTCAATCTTCCCAGACCAACGTCCCGATCTCGTCATCTCCTGGATAATCTGCTCGGTCAGAACAGCCGCCTCTTCCGGTCGGTGCAGAATCGCTGCCGTTTTACCCAAGACCTCAGCTTTGGTGTAGCCGAATATTCGCGCTGAAGCAGGATTCCAATCAATTATCTTACCGGCTAAGTCGGTGATTATGATCCCATCGAAGATACTTTCAAAAATCAGAGCCTGTCTACGCAAGGCCTCTTCCGCCTGTTTGCGGTCAGTGATATCGATGCAAGAGCCAATGTAACCGGCAAAGTCGCCATTGGGGGTAAATCGGGGAGTGCCTATATCTAATATCCAACGATACTGCCCATCCCTACGTCGCAAGCGGTACTCCATGCGAAAATTTTCTCTGGCATCAAAGGCAGATACATAGGTATTGAAGCTGGACTCTAGGTCATCAGGATGCACCCCTTCAGCCCAACCCTTGCCCAATACCAGTTCGAGGCTTCTACCAGTGAAGTTCAACCAAAGCTGATTGAAAAAGTTATAAAGTTTATCAGTGCCTGACATCCAGATCATCACTGGGGCATGATCAGCCATCATCCGGAAGCGAGCTTCACTTTCTTCGAGGCTGGCTTGCTTTTGTTTGGCCTCGGTAATGTCCCGTGCGATCGCATAAATTAAACCATCCTTAACTACAGGATTTGCCGCCCAGGCTAGCCATTTATAAGACCCATCGTGACAGCGATAGCGATTCTCGAAATAGACAGTAGGGATGCCACTCCTCAATTGTTCCATTTCCGTCCTAGTTGGTTCTTGGTCATCGGGATGGACAAAATTGAAGAACGTGGTGTTGGTTAGTTCCCCTTCGGTGTAACCCAAGCTCCTAGTAAAGGAGGGACTCAAGCGCTTAAAGTAGCCATCGAAACCCGCTATACACAGCAAATCTATCGAGAGGTCAAAGAAGCGATCGCGTTCTTGTTGGATCCGTTTCCATTCAGTAATGTCACGAGTAAAACATCCGGTATGGACGAATTTGCCATTTTTCCAGAGGACATTAGAGTTAATCAGCACATGGCGAATCGAGCCATCTTTGCACAAGAGTCTGGCTTCGTAGTTTTTTAAGGTTTCTTGAGCAGTTAGTCTGGCCAGGATATCGTCAATCACCTCTTGCTCTGAGTAAAATTCAGCAATGTGGTGACCGATATACTCCTGGGTGTTGTAACCCAGCAGGTCTAACTCTGCTTGATTAGCCCACAGGATGATGCCATTGCTATCCACGTAATGGAGACCAACGCAGCCATTTTCTAAAAAATCCAGGAGTTCTTGGTCAACCTGGGGCAATTCATGTTCAAGACCTTGGTTTTCTAGCTGAGGCTCCTGTAAATCTGCTAACTGTTGTTTGAGCTCCAGTTGACTGATCAGTTGACGACTTAAGGCTTGTAATCCCGCTAACTGTTGAGGCTGAAGTTCCTTTGGAACCTGATCCATTATGGCAAGTGTTCCCAGAGGGTATCCGTCAGAGGTAATTAGGGGAACTCCAGCATAAAACCTAATATGAGGCTCAGCAGTAACTAAGGGATTAGTGGCAAACCGTTGATCAGCTAGGGTATCCTGAACTACCAATACCTCAGCTGACTCTATCCGATGGCTGGATAAAAAGGTATTTTGACTTATTGACGTTTCATAATCTCCCAGAGTAGACTTACACCATTGACTGTTGCTGTCAATCAGGGTAATCAGAGCCATGGGCGTTTGGCAAATTTGTGCTGCTAATGCTGTAACATCATCAAACGCTTGTTGGATCTCAGGATCAATAATTTTTTTATAATAGTTTTGGGCTGCCAGGGTTATTGGTTCATCAGCCTCTGCTCCTGCTGCCATCGAATAATCTCCAGACGGGTTATGATCAGCCCTAGTTATGACCAGCCCTAGGTTAGCTGTTGCTCAAGACGACAAGACTGATCACTGATCAGCGTATACGAGCTTGACTTGAATTAGCTTGACGTTAAAGATAGGTAGGATAAATTGATTGACAGGGTTTGTGGGCTACTGAGAAATAGCCCTGCACAACGCCATCATTGCCCTTGTCAGGAAAAAAAATTCTGATTTAAAAATAATATTTGAATAGTATTTAGGTATATTATCTTAAATTAGAGTACCTGCTCATAATTTTTAAAGTATTTTAAACAAATCGAAAGATAGCGCTAGGGTTGCCTATTAATGAAATTCAACCAGTAAAGATAAATAATCTGTATAAATAAACTATGGCTTAGCCTGTTACATATCTTAACACTTTTTGGAATTGTCAGCCCATGACTCCCCTGCTCAATATCACTGAAAAGCAAACGGTAGATAGTTTTTCGATCACCATCGCGCCCTTATCCATATCAGAAATCTACACTCTTGCTGATGATCCCGCTAATGGAGCTGTGGTGATGATGAGTGGCACAGTCCGTAATAAGACTGATGGGAAACCAGTGGTAGCATTAGAGTATCAGGCTTATGAGCCCATGGCATTAAAGGTATTTTCCTCAATTGCTGCCCAGATTCGTGCCTCATGGTCTGATGTCAATCGGGTGGTGATCCATCATCGCATCGGTCGCTTAACTATTGGGGAAGTTAGCGTGTTAGTCGCTGTTGGCTCTCCTCATCGTTCAGAAGCCTTTGCAGCTTGTAAGTATGCTATTGACACGTTGAAGCATAATGCTCCGATTTGGAAAAAAGAGCATTGGGATGATGGCTCTAGCACTTGGGTCAGTATTGGAGCCTGTGAGGAATCGGAATTTAGAATGCGCGAATGCGCGAATGCGCGAATTAACCCTTAAATCCTAGGGTGGGCATTGCTATCGGAATATCATGATTGAACAGCTATCAATGATATGGGCAATGCCCACCAATACCCTAGGGTGGCCAAAGACTAATTGATGTGAATTCCGGAATGTTTGGGAGTTGGAAACAGGCCTAGGGTATCCTGGTTGGTGGGCATTGCTCAGATGAATTCTGCCAGGGTTGGGGGCTGATTTCAAGCAATGCCCACCCTAAAACTTCTAAATTCGCGCATTCGCGCATTCTAAATTTGCGTGCCTGTAACACCAACTTTTTAAATTATTAGAAAACCTAACACTGAAAACTCCGTCTCTTTAGAGTGGAGATGAAACTGTAAGCCCGACTAAAGTCGCCGTGAAAAAGATTTGATTCTGGTTTTAATATTTGTGCTAAGCGTGCTATCATAATAACAGAATAGGTCGATTTATGATGATAATTACAGAGTTTAAAGCATACGGAAAAATCATTCAATACCAAGCTATAGACGAAGCAATTCGGACTGTTAAGTTTGTGAGAAACAGTTGTCTTCGTCTATGGATGGACAACAAAGGTCTAAATAAGTACGACTTAAATAAGTACTGCAAAATATTGGCCAAAGAATTTCCTTTTGCGTCGGAGTTAAACTCTACTGCCCGACAAGCTGCGGCTGAAAGGGCGTGGTTAGAAGTTACCGTAAGAATAGTGGAGCCTTGTCTTGATGCAGTCGCTCATGGGGGAAACCCCCAAGACCGCGCTGCATCGCTATTACAAAAGTTTTAACCCTTTTACCCATAGCCAGTCACCCATAAAGGCTCCACTATTAATCAGGTTTCATCTCCGGTCATCAATTTCTCGTTTCTTTGAAAACTGCAAGAAAAAAGTACCTGGGAAGAAAGGCTATCCCCGTTTTCATAAACACTGTCGCTCTGTCGAATATAAGCAATCAGGATGGAAACTTTCCCCTGACAATAAATCAATTACATTCAGTGACAAGAAAGGAATTGACCTTCGGTCACGCTACGCGAACGGAAAGCTAAAACTCAAAGGTACATGGGACTTGTGGCGCTTCGACAAGAAGCAAATCAAACGGGTTCGTATAGTCAAAAGGGCAGATGGCTATTATGTTCAGTTTTGCATTTCTGTTGATGTAAATGAACAATTAAACCCAGTTGATGCCACTATAGGATTGGACGTAGGACTGAAAGAATTCTATACCGATTCTAGAGGCAACACTGAGCCTAATCCCCGTTTTTATAGAGCTGGGGAAAAGCGTCTAAAGTTTTATCAACGCCGAGTATCTCGGAAAAAGAAAGGCAAGGCCGTAGGCCACGCTTCGCGAACAACTAATCGCAAGAAAGCAGTTAATAGGTTAGGTAGGCAACACCTTAAAATAAGTAGGCAACGTGTTGGCGAAGCCTGCGCGTAGCGCATAGAGCACGCCAAGAGACTGGTTAGAAGTTATATGAAATCCGGCTAAATAGTTACTGTTAAGCCTTGGCATCCTGCCACCAG
>WTKN01000040.1 GCA_011524395.1 Moorena sp. SS36440bin_2 | reverse complement strand
GGCATCTTGCCAGTTTCATGCTTATTTTCGGGCGGGCAGGATGCCCACTCTACTGGGGCTATTTCCCCTGAGGTACAAAGAGATCTCCCTAAATCTCCCTTAATAAGGGAGACTTTGAGGTCTATAAGTGTAGCTCATAAATGCAATAACTGCTATATCGCCTCATCAGGTACACAGGATTTTTTACCTCTTGCCTCTTACCTGTTCCCTATTCCCTGCTCCCTGCTCCCTGTTCCCTATGATGTTGACTTATGGGCTTTTTTTTGATAGTATCATTTGCTGGGATTATTGTTTAATAAAATTCAATTAAAGATTAAACAATTTTCTCTCAATAATTATATCAATTCTTCTAATAATGAGGTATTTTGTTGATCCTTTTAAACCAAAGGTCAGAATTAATAACGTCTTAAATGCAATCAGCGCAATCTTCGCCAATAAAAACTTTATATCATAGCTATAGCAGAAGTCAGAAGTCAGAAGTCAGAAGTCAGAAGTAAAACTATTGCGCTTACTTAGGTTTGAGACTTTTGTCATGTCTCTTGGTGCGCATTCACGCTTGTCGGGAAACCCGACCGGGGTCGCACCGCTCCTAACTGCCCTGGCGACTGCTATATATAGCAATTCTTATACCCATGAGGTACAAATTTTTAGGTTTTAGGGAGCAGGGAGCAGGGAGCAGGGAGCAGGGAGCAGGGAGCAGATAAGAGGCAAGAGGCAAGAGGTAAGAGGCAAGAGGCAAGAGGCAAGAGGCAAGAGGTAAAAGGTAAGAGGTAAAAAAATATTTGTACTTCTTAGCTATGAAAAACGCTATATATAGCAATTATCAGCGACGTTTGAGGTACTTTCGTTCTGGGTTCCTGCTCTCTGCTTCCTGCTCCGTTCGCGTAGCGTGGCCCAGGGCCTCAGTCCCTGCTCCGAAGTCCCTAAAAACAAATAATTTGTACCTTACCCAAAGAATAATTGCTATATATTCCAGTAATTTAGGAAATTGTCCTGAAAGCTCTAGGTTACTAAGAATACAGAATTAGTGCGTAACTAATCAGCACTTATTTAACGAATTATTTTTAGATTTTGTTTAGAATAATTATGTTGCATTTTAACACAAATATGACATTTTTAATTATAAATAAATAAATAAAATAAATTACTAAAATATCCTGAAAATTATAGATAAATTATAATAAATAATTAGTCAATAAATACTAATTATTTATTGACTAATTATTTATTATAAAAATATCAATTTTGGAGAAGGTGGGTTACGGCTCGGATAAAAACTGATTGGTAATCTCTCAAAATCCTGGCCCAGCCTAACCCACCCTACGAACTAAAACTAAATACTAGCTAGTTATTACTATCTAGAACATTACATTTAGGAGTGGGCTTCGATGGTCTTATTGATCTCAGTCTCTCCCCACACCACTTTTCATTAGTTGTGATGTCAACAACAGGAAAGTGATTAAGGGGGAGAGTGTGTTTTAGGGAGTAGGGTAAGCTATGAGGTATTAGGGATTAGGTATTAGGGATTAGGTATTAGGGATTAGGTTTTAGGTTTTAGGTATTAGGGATTAGCTGAATACTTATATTGTTCATGACCTATAGCATTTATCATAGCTATGAGGTACACAATATTTTTCACCTCTTGCCTCTTGCCTTCCCCTCCTGGGAGGGGTGAGGGGTGGGTTCCTCTTGCCTCTTGCCTTTCGCCTTTTGCCTGCTCCGTTCGCGTAGCGTGGCCTACGGCCTCAGTCCCTGCTCCCTAAAAACCTATAGCAATTATTATAGCTATGAGGGACAAAGGGATCCCCCTAAATCCCCCTTAACAAGATTGAAGGTGCGCCGGAGTTGATTGTGGAGGTTGCCGCTAGTAGTGCTTCACTATGACCTCTATGATAAGTTGCGAGCCTATCGTTGGAATGGAGTGAAAGAGTATTTAGTTTGGCTAACCCAGGAGCGGGAGTTTCGGTGGTATGTGTTGCGGGAAGGGGAATATGTGCAACAGCAGCCAGATGCAGGTATATTGAGTAGCCACGTGTTTCCTGGATTGCGCTTAGGGGTGTAGGCTTTATTAGCTGGAAAGAGGCAGCAGGTGTTGGCGGTATTGCAAGAAGGTATAGAATCCGAGACCCATCAAGAGTTTGTAGCGCGATTATAGCAATTCTACGACTTGTGAGGTACAAATATCTAGGTTTTAGGGAGCAGGGAACAGGGAGTAGGGTGTAGGGTAAGCTATGAGGTATAGCGCTACGCCAAAGGCAGAAGGCAGAAGGCAGAAGGCAGAAGGCAGAAGTTGACTCTAACAAGGTTTTAGAGGTAAGAGGATATCTCCCAAGTTTTTTTATAGCGTTTATCATAGCTATGAGGTACACAATAGTTTTCACCTCTTGCCTCTTGCCTCTTGCCTCTTGCCTTCCCCTCCTGGGAGGGGTTAGGGGTGGGTTCCTCTGCTCCCTGCTCCCTACTCCCTGCTCCCTGCTCCCTATTCCCTCCTATATTTAATTTTTAAATAAAAAACCTATATTAACTGTGACAAAACTCAAAAAACTTATTCCTAATTTCCGATCGCCAGCCTATCGTCTGGTCGGGGAGACAGCCCGGAAAAACTGGTGGCTGATTGGGATTAACCTGTTTACCAATCTTGTCAGTGCCGTCCTAGAGGGCAGCACCCTAGGTGTGATTTATCTAGCCATTGGTTACCTAACCGGGACTGATGACCCTGGAACAGAGACAGCAACTAATCCAACCATAGCTAAAACCCTTGCTAAGATTCTGCCTTTGCCACCAGAGCAAATGTTTTTAGTATTAATCTTTGGGGCAGTGGTGCTGCAAATCGGCTTAAGTCTCAGTAACTATCTCAATAACGTATCGACAGCTTACTTATCGGCCAAAGCACAGCCCTATGTGACCGGCAAAGTGTTTGAGCGGATTATGACCTTTAGCTATGGCTGTGTGAGCCGCTATAAAGTCGGTGACCTAGTACTTTTTGCCAATGATGCGGCTTCCGCAGTCAATCAGCAGATCACACTATTCAACAGTCTGGTAGTGAGTGTGTCATTCTCGTTGGTGTACCTGATTATTATCGTGCGCCTATCCCCAATCTTGGCAGGGGCGGCAACGGTGCTGATCCTGGCGGTGGCTTATGTGCAGTACAAGCTGATTCCCCGATTACGACGAGTGGTAAAGCGGGTGACGGCAAGCCAGGTGGAGTCGGTTAAGTATATTACTCAGAGCATCCAGGCCTTGAGGTTGTTGCATACCTTTGGTACCCAGCCACAGACACTAACGGGGGCAAATCAGCTATTAGGTAAAATCGAGAAACAACTAAAAAAGCGGGCAGTTGTCTTGTACCTGCCGGAGCCAATTTTAGATACCTTGCCCATGGTCGCTCTGGGAATTTTGGCAGCTTCCGCAGTACTATTTGAAGGGGGTAAGGCGACAATCCTACCCCTGTTGTTGACCTTTTTGCTGGCCTTGCAACGGTTATCGGCGCGCTTGAAAGCAACTTCAACCACGATTACACTTTTTGTGGATAACAGCGCCCGGATGATACGGTTAGAGACGATTTTAGACCAGCGGGATAAGGTATTTGAGCACTCTGGCACTGAGCCGTTTACTGGGCTAAGGGAAGATATTGAGTTTAAGTCTGTAAGCCTTTCCTATAGTAACGATGAGAATTTTGCCCTCAAGAATCTAACGTTTACTCTGCCTCGAAATAAGGTAACTGCCTTAGTCGGGGAGTCGGGGGCCGGTAAGTCTTCGATTGTGGATTTGTTCATCGGGCTGTATCAACCAACGGCAGGAGATATTGTAGTCAATGGCCGTCCTCTAGCAAACTATCGCTTGGAAGATTGGCGACGGGATATTGGGGTGGTTAGTCAAGATACGTTTATTTTTAATGACAGTATTTTAGAGAATTTGCGTTACGGTCGTCCCTCTGCAACCTTGGATGAGGTGGTGGAAGCAGCGAAAGCAGCCCAAGCCGACACGTTTATTTTGGCCTTGCCTGATGGATATGAAACGGTGGTGGGTGAGCGGGGCTATAAACTCTCCGGTGGACAGCGGCAACGATTGGCTCTGGCACGGGCATTAATTAAGCAGCCAGAGATTTTAATCTTGGATGAAGCAACCAGTGCTTTAGATAGTGAGTCAGAGAAGTTGATTCAGCAGGCATTGGAACAGTTCCAGAAGGAGCGAACAGTAATTGTTATCGCCCACCGACTTTCGACAATTGCTGAGGCTGATCAGATTTTGGTGCTAGAGCGGGGAGAAGTTGTGGAGCATGGTACCCATAAATCGCTTCTGCATCAAGGTGAGCGCTATGCGCGCTATTGGAAGTTGCAGAGTAGTCAGGTGGCAGTTTAAGAGCTAATTTGTAAAGTAAATATTAAGAAGCCTGAATGCGTTGCTATGATTCTATTCTGGCAAAGTAGTACATGTATACTAATATGTTAAAAACCTTATCATACAAGGATTACAGCAAGTTTACAAATCAGCTATAAGGGAGTAGCTCCATAAAATTTTTATAAGTTTTATGGTATTTGCTAGATAAAAATAAATCAATATGTTAAAAATAAAATTATAAGTCAACTTTTGTTCTGTCATATGGGTTTAAATACCATGGATATATGGTATTATTTAATTATTTTCAGAGTAAAAAATGTTGATTGATAAGCCAAGCATTTACCTGAACAATAATGATTTTAGGAATTATTCCTGCTAGGGGCGGTTCTAAGTCAATTCCCCTTAAGAATATTGTACCTATTGCAGGGAAACCACTGATTGCGTATACGATTGAATCTGCAACTTTTGCTGACTCAATTGATCGTCTAATCGTCTCAACAGACTCTGATGAAATTGCTAATATTGCTCGAATAAATGGAGCAGAAGTTCCTTTCATACGCCCCTCAGAACTTGCTCAGGACGATACTCCTGGTATAGATCCAATCTTACATGCACTGAAATGGTTAGATCAACATGAAGCCTATCATCCTGATTACGTTCTTGTTTTACAGCCAACCTCTCCGTTGCGTACTACCCAAGATATAGAGGGGATTGTACAATTAGCTTTAGAACAACAGGCTGAAGCTGCTGTAAGTGTTTGTCCTGTGCATCACCATCCTTTATGGACTAAAAAAATTGATGCAGAAGGAAAACTTATGAATCTATTAACTCCTGACAAAAAATATACTCGACGACAGGATTTACCTTCTGCCTACGCTTTGAACGGTGCTCTTTATTTATCACGCCGTGATGTTCTAATAGAAAAACAAACTTTCTATACAGAAAAAACCTATGCTTATGTTATGTCTAACGAGCGTTCCATTGATATTGATACGCCTTGGGATTTACATTTGGCAGAGTTAATTATAAAAGATAAAATTCAGCGTGACAAACATTTAAATCCGTGATAATTTACTTAAAAGTAGACTCAACTACTGACCCAAGGTAGAAACTGTGAAAAAGTTACTAGTAACAGGAGCTGATGGTTTTATCGGTTCCCACCTGACCGAAGAACTGGTACGTCAAGGGTATGATGTACGGGCTTTTGTCTTATATAACTCCTTCAACTCCTGGGGTTGGCTTGATCACTGTGCTGAAGACGTGGGTGGCCAGTTTGAGGTATTTGCTGGTGATATTCGTGATCCGAATGGGGTACGGACAGCCATGAAAGATTGCGATCGCGTCCTGCATCTGGCAGCGCTAATTGCAATTCCCTACTCTTACCACTCACCGGATACCTATGTGGATACCAACATTAAAGGAACACTGAACGTGCTTCAAGCCGCAAGGGATCTAGACGTGAGTAAGATTGTTCACACGTCTACCAGTGAGGTTTATGGCACTGCTCAGTTTGTGCCGATTACTGAACAGCATCCCCTACAAGGCCAATCCCCTTATTCAGCTAGTAAGATTGGGGCTGATCAGATTGCTCTGTCATTTTATCGCTCCTTTGGTACGCCAGTTAGCGTGATTCGCCCTTTTAATACCTACGGCCCCAGACAATCAGCTCGGGCAGTAATCCCAACTATTATTACCCAAATTGCTAATGGTAAACGCCAAATCAAGCTAGGGGCTGTACATCCAACCCGTGACTTTAATTATGTCGCCGACACGGTGTTAGGGTTTATAGCAATGCTGCAAGCGGATGCCTCAATTGGCGAAGTAATTAACATTGGCAGTAACTTCGAAATCTCCATTGGTGATACTGCCCGTACCATTGCGGAGGCGATGGGTGTGGAGATCGAAGTGGTAACAGATGAGCAGCGCTTGAGGCCAGGCAAAAGTGAGGTGGAACGATTGTGGGCTTCTAATGACAAAGCTTACAATCTGCTAGGTTGGACTCCTAAGTATGGTGGTTTGGAAGGATTTCGTCGAGGACTGGCTAAGACATCAGAGTGGTTTCGTGAACCGTCTAATCTTGCAGCGTATAAGGCTGATATCTACAACTTATGATTGCTACCCTTACAAGCTCAATTGTGGACGCCGTCCAGCAAGTGGTGGGGCATGGAGCTGTTCCCTTACATGAACCTAAGTTCGCCGGACATGAATGGCAATACCTGAAAGAATGCCTGGATTCAACCTTTGTCTCTTCTGTCGGTCAATTTGTGGATCGCTTTGAGCATGAGCTAGCAGTCTATACAGGAGCTAAGCATGCTGTAGCAGTGGTTAATGGCACAGCAGCGTTGCATGTCGCTTTACGTTTAGCGGGTGTGCAGGCTAACGATGAAGTCTTGATTCCTGCTCTGACCTTTGTTGCCACCGCTAATGCAGTGGCCTACTGTGGAGCAATTCCCCACCTGATCGATAGCGAAGAGCGTACACTAGGGGTTAATCCTTTGGCATTGCGGGACTACCTTCAGACAATTACTGAAATCTCCGATGGCCAGTGTATTAATCGATTGACTGGTCGGGTGATTCGTGTGCTACTGCCGATGCACACCTTTGGTCATCCGGTGGAACTCGATGAGCTGCTGGCAGTAGCTCGTGACTTTCATCTGACTCTGATTGAAGATGCGGCTGAGTCTCTTGGGAGTATGTATCATGGCCGACACACTGGAACCTTTGGGCTGATGGGCACCCTCAGTTTCAATGGTAATAAAACAATTACTACAGGTGGTGGTGGTGCTATTTTGACCAATGATTCAGAGTTGGCCAGGCAGGCCAAGCACCTGACCACGACTGCAAAGGTGCCCCACCGCTGGGAATATGTGCATGATCAGATTGGTTACAATTACCGTATGCCCAATCTTAATGCGGCCCTTGGGTGTGCCCAACTTGAGCAACTGCCTGAGTTCTTGGGGGCAAAACGGCATTTGTTTGAGCAGTATCAAGCTGCTTTTAGGGATGTGTCCGGCGTGCAAATTATTCAGGAACCAAAAGATTGTCAGAGTAATTATTGGCTACAGACATTGATGTTAGAAGCATCCGTTGCACACCAGCGGGATGAGATTCTGGCTGCAACGAATAAAGCTGGACTGATGACCCGACCGGCTTGGAAGCTAATGCATCACCTGAAACCCTATCAGGATTGTCCTAAAATGAACCTCCCGGTAGCTGAAGGGTTAGAGCAAAGATTAATTAACTTACCCAGCAGCTCGGGTTTGATACTCAGGAAAAAAACATCAACTAATCAGGAGCCATTGTGACTGTAAAACCAATTGTTCTGGTTGGTGCCGGAGGTCATGCCCGAGCTTGTATTGATGTTATTGAGCAAACGGAAGGATTTGAGATTATTGGTCTGGTGGGCATGCCTGATGAGCTCGGCACATCTGTTTTGGGGTATCCAGTCCTGGGAACAGATCAGAATTTGCCTGAACTCCATCAGAAAAGCCCTAATGCTCTAATTACCTTGGGCCAGATTAAAACACCAGAGCATCGCATTCGACTCTTTGAACTGCTGGTGCAGAAGGGATTCCGTTTGCCAACAATTGTGTCTCCACGTGGTTATGTTTCGCGTCATGCCAGGGTGGGAGAAGGTACTATAGTGATGCATGGGGCAGTAGTCAATGCTGGAGCTAGGATTGGGCGCAACTGTATCCTCAACACCTATTCCTTGGTTGAACATGATGTGGTTATCGGAGATCATTGTCATGTGTCTACGGCAACGGTGATCAATGGCGGCGTGCAGGTTGAATCGGGTACGTTTATTGGTAGTAACAGTAGTGTGCGCGAACTGATTCGTGTCGGACAAAACTGTCTGATTGGCATGGCACAGGGAGTTTTAAGCAATGTTGAAGATGGCAGTCGGGTACTGAATAAGTAAGCTTTATGAAAACTTTGATTATTGCTGAAGCTGGTGTTAATCATAACGGGGATATGGCAACTGCTAAAGCCCTGATTGATGTGGCAGCAGAGGCTGGAGCTGACTTAGTTAAGTTTCAAACCTTTAAGGCCGATCGCTTGGTGACCACTCAGGCGAAAAAGGCTGAGTATCAGAATTACACAACGGATACCAATGAATCTCAGCATGGGATGATTCGTCGCTTAGAGTTAACTCGCGAAATGCATCAAGCGTTGATTGCCTACTCCCAGGAACGCAGCATTGGCTTTTTCTCCACTGGCTTTGATCTCGAGAGTATTGATCTATTAGTAGAGCTAGGGCTAGATCGCTTCAAAATTCCTTCTGGAGAAATCACTAATCTTCCCTATCTACGACATATTGGCCGTTACGGCAAGCCGATCATTCTATCTACTGGCATGGCCACTCTGGCAGAAATTGAAGCGGCACTTGAGGTATTGGAACAGGCCGGTATGTGCCGCGATTTGATCACAGTGCTTCACTGCAATACTGAGTATCCTACCCCGATCACAGATGTCAATTTGCGAGCGATGGTAACGATCCGTCAGGCGTTTGGGGTAGCAGTGGGGTACTCAGACCACACCTTAGGCATTGAAGTTCCCATTGCTGCTGTAGCATTGGGGGCAACAGTCATCGAAAAACACTTCACCCTTGATCGTACCCTGCCCGGACCAGACCATCGGGCTAGTTTGGAGCCTGAGGAGTTGAAGGCGATGGTGACAGCTATTCGTAATATTGAGCAGGCCATGGGAAATGGACGAAAATGGCCGAGCCCTAGCGAAGCCAAAAATAAACCTATCGCCCGCAAATCTATTGTTGCGGCTTCCTCAATTAAGGCTGGGGAAATTTTTACAGCCTCTAATTTAGCGGTAAAGCGACCGGGCACTGGCATTTCCCCAATGGGATGGGATGAGGTTTTGGGGCGGAAGGCGATCCGAAATTTTGAGCCGGATGAGTTGATTGAGCTATGAACCGAAAAATTTGTGTTGTGACCGGCACTCGAGCCGAGTATGGGCTTCTGCGTTGGGTAATGGAGGGAATTCGGCAAGCGCCAGAGCTAGAACTGCAAGTTGTTGCTACCGGAATGCATCTTTCACCAGAGTTTGGACTAACCTACCGCGAGATTGAAAAGGATGGGTTTAGCATCAACCGCAAAGTAGAAATGCTGCTCAGTTCCGATACGGCGACTGGGGTGGCTAAATCCATGGGGCTTGGTCTGATTGGTTTTGGAGATGCTTTGCAAGACTTGCAGCCAGACTTGATGTTGGTTCTTGGGGATCGATTTGAAATTTTTGCAGCTGTGGCGGCTGCACTGATGGCTCGTATTCCAGTAGCCCATTTGCATGGGGGCGAGACCACTGAAGGTGCTTTTGATGAAGCTATTCGCCATTCGATCACCAAGATGTCCCATCTACATTTTGTAGCAGCAGAAGAATACCGTCAACGGGTGATTCAACTGGGGGAGCATCCGGATCGAGTCTTTTTAGTAGGAGGGTTAGGTATCGACAATATTAAGCGGTTGAAATTGCTTGACCGTGAGGCTTTAGAAGATGCTTTGGGATTTAAGTTAGGCAAAAAGAACTTATTGATTACGTTTCATCCGGTTACCCTGGAGCATTCGACCTCTGCCCAGCAGATGGCAGAGCTACTTGCTGCCTTAGATCGATTGGATGACACACATTTAATCTTTACAATGCCCAATGCTGATACTGATGGTCGGGCATTATTCTCCCTAATTGAGACTTTTGTAGCCACTCATCCGAATGCTCGTGCGTATGTTTCTCTGGGACAACTACGCTACCTCTCCTGTATTCAGCATGTTGATGGTGTTGTGGGCAATTCATCAAGCGGAATACTAGAAGTACCAAGTTTTCATAAGGGAACCATCAACATTGGCGATCGCCAACGAGGTCGTATTAAAGCTAAAAGCATTATTGATTGTCAACCAGAAAAAGAAGCAATCAGTAATGCCATACGGAAACTTTATTCATCTGAATTTATAGAACTACTAAAACAAGTCCGTAACCCTTATGGTACTGGAGGAGCTAGCGACACAATAGTTAATAATATTATTAAATTTCCATTAAATATGACACTTAAAAAATCTTTTTATAACCTTTAAAATTTAAATTTATAGAATTTTAAAAAAATACTTTAAAAAAGCGAAATATAAGTTTTATAAAAATCATATACCATAGGAAAAATAAAACTATGAAGCGATTTTAATCCTTGGATTATCTGAGTCTTCAATGTCTCAATTTAATGTTACTGAAATCATGACTTACCACACTCCCGCTACGGATCATCGGTGGCGTCAAGCCCTGCTCCCTGAGAACAGTAGCCTTGAGCAAACTATTCGCAACCTTGACCAGAACGCCTTGCAAATTGCACTGCTGGTAACAGATCAGGGAAGGCTGGCTGGGACTATTACAGATGGCGATATTCGTCGGGGCTTACTACGAGGTCTTGATCTGCGCAGCCCGGTAGATTCTGTGCTCAACCGCAATCCAATTGTGGTTCCACCAGAACTGACGCGAGAGGCTGTGCTTGAAATCATGCGAGCTAATAGTATCCAGCAATTGCCTGTAGTCGATCAAGCTCGCCGTGTAGTTGGTTTACACTTGCTCGACGAATTAATTACCCCAGGCGAGCGACCCAATACAATGATCATCATGGCTGGCGGTAAGGGCACTCGTCTGCGACCCCTGACGGAAAACTGTCCTAAACCCCTGTTGCCAGTGGCCGACAAACCAATGCTGGAACACATCATAGAACGGGCCAGGTCTGAAGGCTTTAAGTATTTCGTCATTTCGATTCACTACCTGGGGCACATGATTGAAGACTACTTTGGGGATGGTAGCCGCTGGCAGGTAAAGATTGACTACTTAAGAGAAGAAGCTCCTCTAGGAACCGCTGGTGCTTTAAGTTTATATCAGGATCGCCCCAATGCGCCTTTTATTGTCACGAATGGGGATGTATTAACTGATATTCGCTACGGAGAGATGATTGATTTTCACCTCCAACACGGTGCAAGTGCGACTATGGCTGTTCGTTTACATGAGTGGCAAAATCCTTTTGGAGTAGTTAATGTAAAAGGATTGGATATAGTAGGTTTTGAAGAAAAGCCTGTGTCTCGCAGTAATGTGAATGCTGGTGTATATGTTTTAAATCCTGAAGCTTTAAACGAGCTGAAGCTTGGTGAATATTGTGACATGCCTTCTCTGTTTACTCGTCTTTGCGATCGCAATCAGCGTACTATTGTTTATCCTATCCATGAGGCATGGCTTGATGTTGGTCGAAAAGATGACTTTGAAAAAGCTCAAGTTACTCTGAGTTCCACTCAATTGCATAAGTTACGTGGAGAGGTCTAATATTATGATGTTCTCTTAGGTAAATCTGTGAAAGCTGATGTGAAGAAGGGAACTCCAGTGAGTTGGTAAATGGTAATGTCTGGAGATAAATAGGTGAGATTTAAATGTTGAAGCAGTCGAAAAAAATATGCCTCTCCCGAATCTGTGGTTAAAAACGTATTAAAAGGCACACAATTGACAATCAACGTGGCTGGAACTGGCAGAACTATGTGATATAAGCTTGCCTTATCACCGCAAAGCCGGGAGAGCCAAAAATATTTACAGTTATTACGAATTAAGCAAAGTAATCCTAACCCTTGCGCCGCAGCAAATCTATTAGCAGTAAGCGTGGGTTTTTATGGCGTACATGCTTAATTTTAATTTTTTTTATTAAGTATAATATTGTCATTAATTTATTTAAGAATTTGATGTAGGTAATATAAAATGAATGAATTTTATCCAGGCGTAACCTATTATGGCATAGGTAAAATTATAAAAAAGTACGCCAATTTTCCTCGTGCATTACCTTGTCCTGTTGGAATTCAGCATGGTTGGTGTTCGACAACAAATCAACACGATGCTTGCTTTTTGGCTCCAGAAAACTGGTATTGGTCTCAATGGTTAGAAGCACAATATAAACAAGATTTTCAGGGGTTAAATACGAGAGCAGTTGGAGCACCATTTTTATATTTATTAAAAACAAGTAATTATAATAATTCAACAAATAAAATCCGAAAAGGTTCGATTGTTTTCCCAAGTCATTCTTCTAAATATCTACATATAAATTGTGATTTTCAAGAATACGCTAATATCCTAAAAAATTTGCCTGATGAGTATAAACCTATTACTATATGTATGTATCATTTAGATCAACACAAAGGCTTAGATAAGCCATTTTTAGATAAAGGCTTCAAAGTTGTTACTAATGGAAATAGTTTATATGAAATGGATTTTTTATTTAATTTTATAAAAAATACACGAGATAAAAAATATGCTTTTTCTAATCAAATGACATCTGCTTTACTTTTTGCTTCGTCAATGGGTCTACATTCTTTCTTTTATGGTCCAAAATTTAAAGTAGTATCAACATATCCAAATGATGAAAATATAGATTATACCCAAAATAGTAGAAAGTGGGAGTCACAGCATATTAAATACTTTAATTTTCCTGACTGCGATATCAATCAACAAAGAAAAATAGTTTCACAAGAATTGGGTGAAGAACTACTACTATCGCCAATAGAAATGAATAAGATATTATGGCGATTGACATTAAAAAAAGAATATATCCAATCATTAACACAAAAACCGCGATATCAATTAAAGCAGATATTTAAAAAAATGTTTACTAGTTATATATAAATTATAAAAATGTAGGCATTTTTTTTATAATCATCTTTGTATATAACTGATATAACTGTCATTATTTCAGCATTATTTACGTTTATTTATACCCAGTAATATTGCATATTTTTTTATAAAAAATAAAAAAATACTCTCCCCGATCTGTGGTTTAAAACGTATTAAAAGGCACAAAATAGACAATAAACGTGGCTGGAACTGGGGGAATTAGGTGATGCTTGTCTTATCACCCTAAAGCCGGGAGAGCCTAAAAAATTTGGCAAGTTTGGAAATTTGATTATAATTTTGCATATTTGAAAAAGTGATATGTACTCCCCACCTACTTAGGTATTGTATAGGGCGGTTTGCATAACTATCAGGTACACAGGATTGTCTTCGCTCTTCCCTCTTTCCTGCTCCCTAAACAAACATAAATTTGTATCTAAATGAATTGCAATTCGCTATATTTGATTAGTAAATAATTAGCTATACAATTTAAATTAAAAATATACATGTTTTTTTTAAATAAACTTAAACAAAAACTTAATCTGCTAGGAAATATATTTAATCAAATTATTTCAATACAAACTAAATTAGCAAAAATTCAACAAGCTTTAGGTAGACTAGAATCTCGTCAATTGGAATCCTTAGATAAATTAAACTTGACAGACAACGAATTTCGAGTATTTTCACAATGGGGAGAAGATGGCATCATTCAGATGCTGCTAAGACATCTTGAAATACCTAATAAGATATTTATTGAGTTTGGCGTTGAAAATTATACAGAATGTAATACAAGATTTTTACTTGTAAATGATAATTGGTCCGGTTTAGTTATTGATGGAAGTCCTGAAAATATATGCTCTATCAAGAAAGACCCCATATATTGGCAGCATAATTTAAAAGCTGTTAATGCATTCATTGATAAAGATAATATTAATAAAATTATAGCTGAAAATGGCATAAAAGGAGAAATAGGAATTCTGTCTATTGATATTGATGGTAATGATTATTGGGTATGGCAAGCGATTGACGTTGTCAACCCAGCTATAGTGATTATTGAATATAACTCTAGATTTGGAAAAGACAAAGCTGTAACAATTCCTTATGCTCCATCCTTTGTGCGTTCTGAAGCTCATTATTCTATGGTGTATTATGGAGCTTCTCTAAAAGCGCTTTATAAATTGGGTAAAGCTAAAGGCTATGCATTTGTGGGCTCTAATAGTGCTGGGAATAATGCTTTTTTCATCCGTCAAGATTTAAAACCAAGTTGTATTAAAGAACTGACTGTAGAAGAAGGATATATCCCAAGTCAGTTTCGTGAATCTCGTGACGAACAAGGCAATTTCTCTTATCCTGCTTGGTATGAAGTACAGCAACTATTATATTCTTTGCCTTTAGTTGATGTTGAGTAAAATCAACTAAATAGCAATTCTTATACCCATGAGGTGCAAATCTCTAGGTTTTAGGGAGCAGGGAGTAGGGAGCAGGGAGCAGGGAGGATAAAAAAATAAGCTGTAGGTCATAGCTATGAGAAACGCTATAGTTAATAAAATCGCCTTTATAGATGAATTTATTAGACCTCTTGCAAAAGTATTTTTTTGATACTGTTTCTCTGGCCGTAGGCCACGCTACGCGAACGATTCTTCTTCACTATTCCCCATTCCCTATTCCCTATTCCCGACTTCTGCAAGAAGTCTAGTAATTCTCCCAACTAAATTCAACTCTTCTTGATGACTACCCAATCTAAATCCGTTTTAGTCACAGGTGTTGCAGGTTTCATTGGCCGCTACGTGGCACGTTATTTCTCGGAGCAAAGCTGGTCTGTAATTGGTATCGACAACTCTGCCCCTGAGAATGCACCTGTTGCCAACCTGGCTGCCTACCACCGCCTCCAGTTGCCAGATCCAGCATTAAACCGCTTACTGCAAGAACACCCTCCTGAAGTCTGTATCCATTGTGCTGGTCGTGCCTCTGTGGGTCTATCGATAACTGACCCAGCTACAGACTTCTACACTAATACAGCGCTGACATTTGAACTTCTCAATGCCCTGCGTCTGAATGTCCCTAACTGCCGGTTCATTTTTCTATCTAGTGCTGCCGTTTACGGCAACCCAGAGTTATTGCCAGTGAGGGAAACTCAATCACTCGCCCCTCTCTCCCCCTATGGCTTCCATAAATGGCAGTGCGAACAATTATGTCTGGAGTTTACTAAAGTTTATGGCTTGCCAACTGCCAGTATGCGGATTTTCTCTGCCTATGGTCCCGGTTTGCGCCGTCAAGTTCTCTGGGATATTTGCCGGAAAGCTATCACTCAAGACTCTATAACCTTACAGGGTACTGGCAGAGAAAGTCGTGATTTCATTCATGCCCTCGATATTGCTAAAGCCTTGATGGTGGTTGTAAGGTCTGCTCCGATGCAGGGTGAAGTTTATAACCTGGGTGCTGGCACAGAGGTTACGATTGCCGAGTTAGCCAGCATTATTTTGGATGCTCTTGAGTACAAATGTACTCCTGAGTTTGATGGTGTTGTTCCTGCTGGTACACCCCTCAACTGGCAGGCTGATGTATCAAAGCTAAGTGCTTTAGGATTTACTGCCTCTGTCCCCCTAGAACGGGGTGTAAAAACATTTGCCAATTGGTGTCGTGCGGAGCTAGTAGGAGTATGACAAAACCTCTACGGATTGGTCTAATCATGCAAGGTGGTCGTGGTTGGATGGGGGGCACCGAATATATCAAAAATATAGTCTCTGCCTTAGCAAGTCTCCCTACAGAAGTTCGCTCAACTTTTGAACTGTGTTTAATTTGTAGCAAGTCCCTTGATTCAAGTCTATACAGTAAAGTTGAGCCACACCTTAATACTATTTACTACCAAGAAGTTGATCTAGAGCCTTTCACAGTTCCCAATCGTATTCGCTGGAAGATTATTAACACTCTATTTAAGCAAGGCGATCCTAGATTTGAGGCTTTTATAAAGAAACAGAAGATTGATTTTGTATACCCCTATTTCAATCAGGGTATTGGACATAAATCCTATCACTGTGCTGCATGGATTTACGATTTACAGCATAAATATTTACCTGAATTATTTACTCAACAAGATATCCAATATCGAGACCATTCCTTTGAACTCATCGCCCGTCACGCCTCTACTGTTGTCTTGAGTAGTAAGACGGCTGAGTCCGATTTCCAGAAGTTTTTCCCAGAGGTAACACACAAGTCAAAGGTTCTATCCTTCAAAACCTCTCCTCCATCTGCATGGTACGAGGCAGATCCACAGCAGATACAACATAAATATTCTCTACCTGAACGCTTCTTTTTAGTAAGTAATCAGTTTTGGCAGCACAAAAATCATCTGGTTGTTTTTAAAGCTCTGAAGCTCTTACAAGAGAAGTCAATTTATCCGATTGTTGTCTGCACTGGTCACATTTATGATTATAGACGACCCGACTACTCAGATACCATTCTGCAAACTCTTCACAGGTTAGACATTGCTCACCAGATATATTTGTTGGGGCTAATCCCAAGGCTTGATCAGGTTCAGTTGATGCGACGTTCACTTGCTGTGATTCAACCCTCACTATTTGAGGGATGGAGTACGGTTGTTGAGGATGCAAGATGCCTAGGAAAATCAATGATTCTTTCAGATCTACCGGTTAATCTTGAGCAAAATCCTCCGAACAGTATTTTCTTTGATCGTAACTCCCCTGAGAGTTTGGCTCCCCTCTTAGAAGATTGGTGGGAGCATCTTTCACCAGGACCTAATCTAGAGCAGGAAGCTATTGCTAAAGCTAATAACCTTAGCCAAGTGCAGGAATTTGGTTATCGCTTCCTTGAGATTGCAAAAGGTGGCGCTTGATAAATGCGCCTACACTTACCACTGCGATCGCCTTAAAGTTATAGCTTTTTCGGGGTTGCTTAATCATTCCATTATTAAGCAACAAATAATTTTTTATTAATTATTGCTTTAAGCTTATTTTTTAACTCTATTGTTACCTTTTTTTAAATATGGCAAAATTACTAGTTACCGGTTCTTCTGGACTAATTGGTTCTGAGGTTTGTGTATATTTTGCTAGCCAAGGTTGGGCTATTCATGGCATTGATAACAATCAAAGAGCAATTTTCTTTGGTTCTCAAGGAGATACCCGCTGGAATCAACAGCGACTGCAATCTCAGATTAAAGGCTTTGTACACCATGAACTTGATATCCGAAATCGTAGAGGAATTCTCGATTTAATTGAAAGCCTTAAGCCTGATGCAATTATTCACACAGCAGCTCAACCCAGTCATGATAAAGCCGCTGCAATTCCTTTTGATGACTTTGATACAAATGCAGTAGGAACGCTAAATTTACTTGAAGCAACACGCCAATTTGTTCCTGAAGCACCATTTATACATATGTCTACCAATAAGGTATATGGTGATGCTCCTAATGAAATTCCGTTAGTGGAATTGGAAACCCGGTGGGATTATGGTGATTTAACCTACGAACAAGGCATTCCTGAGTCATTCCGTATCGACCAATCTAAGCATTCTCTTTTTGGTGCTTCTAAGGTAGCAGCAGACATTATAGTACAGGAATATGGTCGCTACTTCGGTCTCAAAACCTGTTGTCTGCGCGGTGGATGTTTGACCGGACCTAACCATAGTGGTGTAGAACTCCATGGGTTTCTCAGTTACTTGGTGAAGTGCAACTTGGAGGGACGTACCTATAAAGTATTTGGTTACAAGGGTAAACAAGTGCGGGACAATATCCACTCCTATGATGTTGCTCGCTTCATTGAGGAGTTTATCCAAGCACCTCGCAGCGGTGAGGTTTACAACTTGGGAGGTGGTAAGGATAATACCTGCTCAATTTTAGAAGCTTTTGATATTGTAGCTGGTCTGAGTGGGAAAAAAATGCAGTACGACTATGTAGATAAAAATCGAGAGGGTGACCATATTTGTTATTACAGTGATCTGAGTAAAATTAAGGAACATTATCCCAACTGGTCTGTCACCAAACCTCTTGATGGGATATTTGCAGAAATTGTGGCAGCTTGGTCAGATAGACTTCAATAACAATCAATTGCTAAAGAGATAATTTGTCGGTTCATGACTATGTAGAAACCTCACATATTGCCTCTGGGTGCAAGGAATCTCTGACAGCTATTATAAGCGAGGCTTTTGGAGTCAAACTCTAGAAGTGTACGGCGGTTTGCATAACTATCAGGTACACAGGATTGTTTTCCCTCTTCCAACTTCCCTGCTTCCTGCTCCGTTCGCGTAGCGTGGCCTACGGCCTCAGTCCCTAAAAACCCAGAACGAAAGTACCTACCAGCAATGGCAAACCGCTGTAAACAGCATACAGGGTAAAAGTTTCCTGATTTTTTTCATTTAACCAGCATCCAAGTAAATTTTTTATAAGCAATGATAAAAGACCTACCACGTATTCTACTAGTTAGTGAAGTCACCTTGAGTTTTAGCAAAAAAGGCATGAGTGCTAATCCAACTCTCTTTAATTTATTTGAGAGTTATACTGCTGAAAAAATCATGCAATTTAGTCCAGCATCATCTTTGAAATACACACCTCCATCTCCTCCATTTGAACGGCAAGTTATACCATTCATTTCAGAGTTTTTTCCTTTCCTAAAAAATCGCTTAGGTACATTCATTAACCCTTTAATAAACTTGATTAACTTGCAGGGCTTAGACTTGTTATCTATTCCTAACAAAAAAAGAATCGAGGCATTCGCACCTGAAATTATTTTAATATGCCCGATTACACCTTGGTGTCTAGTGATGGGTCAAAAGTTAAATAAATACTTTGATTGTCCCTCTTTGATTTATTTTATGGATGACTGGATAGCAGTAGACAAATTGCGGTGGTTCTCGGGAAGTATACAAAAGTGTGCTTTCAATCTTTTAAAGAATTCTGCAGGATGGTTGATGATTAGTGATAAATTAAAAGAAGAATTATCAAATCGTTATCAGTTATTACCCAAGCAGTCAATGATTGTTCATAACCCTGTTGACTTATCCAGGTTATCCGGGAAAAAAATACCCGATCGAGAAACCGATCGCGAAGGGAGCTTCAAGGTCGTCTATGCAGGCTCGATTCAAGTTATGCATTATGATGCAGTGGCTGCAGTAGCAGAAGCGATATTTCAACTTAGATGCGACGGCAACGATATTGAGCTAGTGCTGCATACAGCTCCAGAATTTTGGAATTTATACAAACAAAAATTCCAACTTTGGGAAGTTACTTATGGTTCTCTTATTCCGTACCATGAACTCAATCGTTACCTACAATGTGCCGATCTACTACTTGTTGCAACCTCATTTTTACCTGAGTATGCCCATATGGTTCGTGCTTCAGTACTAACGAAGTTGACAGACTATATGGCAGCTATGAGACCCATTATCTCTTGCGGTCCAGATTACTCTGCTTGCAATTGGTTCATTAAGAAATGGGACTGTGGTCTAGTGTGCGACACTAATCAAGTATCTGAGATTAAAGCATTTTTGCTAACGCAAATGGAAAATAGATACTTGAATGAAAAAATTGCTTTCAACGCTTTTGAAGTTTTAAAAAATAATTTTGATAAATCGATAGTGAGTAGTAAACTATACGATTTTATTGGTGATATTGCCACTAAAAAATAAATTAATTAAAACTACCTAACAATAGGGTTATATAAATAATATAAATTAATATCAAAAAAATATAATGACTAGCCTTAATAACAATCTATTCAAGCGCATTTTCAATTATTTAGTAATGTTTTTAAACGGTTGTCGTTATCGGGGAATTCTGCCTCAACTACGTTATGCAATTGCTACTGAAATTAATAAAAGTCGATTTAAAGCTTTAAATAATGGACTTAACAGTAATCAAATTGCCATTTCTAAAGACGTTATATTAAATATTCATTCAGATGCTTACTATGCGTTTAGATATTTCACGGAATTTGACCCAGAGATGGTATTAGAAATGCAATCTTTTATTAAGGGAATTGATAACAAAAAATGTTTCCTTGATATTGGAGCTCACTATGGGATATTCAGTCTGGTTTTTGCGAATCGGCCAAATGCTGTTTCTTTTGCAGTAGAGCCTTCATCCTCAGCTTACAAATTACTATGCTATCATCAGCAAATTAATCCTGACCATAGTATTATACCATTTCAATTAGCAATGGGAACGTCAAACGGAAAGTTACAGATGTCTTATGGGGATAGCGATCATCTTATAGCTATCCCAGCAGAAAAATTAGCCAAGGACACTCTAATTGATATAGATGTTGTGACAATAGATACATTCGTTGAGCATCAGAATATTGTCCCGGATGTTATTAAAATTGATACGGAAGGATTTGAATTAAATATCTTAAAAGGTGCTGTAAACCTTTTGAATAAACACAGTCCAATGATTTTTCTAGAAGTTCACCCTACTGATTTAAATAACCTCGGTCAATCCGTAGATGATTTAATTATTTTATTATCAAAAAATGGATATAAAATTTATAATCAAGATTTTAAAATAATCAAAAATATTGGTAATTATTTAAGTCATAATGTCCGTAGAGTTATATGTATAAAATAATTCTTTTATAAAAATTTTATTTTATAAAGTAGTGGTACAATAGTAGTGATTTTAATTACCGAAAAATTTACTATAACGTAGCAAAATAACTACATCTTTAAAACTAATTTTTTATGATTAATAATAAGTTTAATATATATCAATAAAAATTTCAGGATGATTACGATAATATGTCCCTAGTTTATAGCTGGCAACAAGTTGTTGAACGTCTAAGTGTAGATAGTCAATGGAAACAGGCTAGAAAATACCTTTCCCAGCATAAAATAACCCACAATCCCACACTACAACAGATCTGGCGAATTTTAGATCTGGCTTGGAATGAATTATCAGAGACAACCCCAAATAAATCAGATACATCAAAGTTTCTACATGAGTATTACCAACATCCAGTTTGGTTAATAAATGCTGCTTTCTGTGAATCTGATCAAGCAACCATCAATGACCGTCTAGCGGCAGTACGTTTAATTGCCCATGTGCAGCCTCGCAAAATCCTAGATTTTGGGGGTGGAATTGGTACAGTTTCACGTCTTTGTGCTACAACTTTACCTCAAGAAGCAGAGCTAATTGATTTAGTAGATATTACAGAATTTCGTCATACTATCAAACAATATTTATCGGACTTTCCCAACATCAGAATTTTGGAAAAGCCTGATTCACCCTATGACGCGGTCATATCCACAGAAGTTCTGGAACATCTGATCGATCCAATTGGAGCTGTAGTAGAAATTAATCGCTTACTCAGAGTTGGTGGTGCCTTTGCCGCTAGTTGGAGTTTTGCTCCTGTGATCAAATGTCATTTACCTCAAAACTTCCATTTGCGACGACTCATGCCTTGGATTATCCGTAGCTTGGGATTTGGCTTTTATGGTTTTGAGCGGCGAGGGAGTACAGTTTATGGCTTTGTAAAGCATTCAGAAGTTACACCGGCAATGCTCAAACAAGCTCGCTTTCTGGAGCTAATTTCTAGACTACCCATACCCTCTGACCGGTTACTTCTCTTGATGCGTGGGCTATAAAGCTTATGAAGGTTTTTATGGTTTGCTCAGGACTCGGTAACGTAAAACGAGGATTCGAGTCCTTTACCCAAGAATGCTTTGAAGCTTTATCAAAAGATCCTTCTGTGGACATAACTCTCTTTAAAGGAGGCGGAGAATCTCATCACAAAGCAATTACACTGTGGAATTTCCACCGTGATTCTTGGTTAGCAATTCAACTTGGAAAGCTTACTGGTAGAGGATCCTACTTCATTGAACAAGTATCATTTGCTTTCAGCTTCTTACGGTACATCCACCGTCAGCAACCTGATCTCATTTACTTTAGTGATGGCGCTATAGGCAACATGCTCTGGTACTGGCGGCGTTTGACCAAGCAAAATTACAAACTTCTTTTCTCTAACGGAGGTCCCCTGTCACCACCTTTTCAGCGTTGGGATTGTGTACAACAAGTGACGCCTACTCAATGCCAAATTGCTATAGATGCGGGGGAACCTGCTGCTAAACTAAGCTTGGTTCCCTATGGGATTAAAATATCCACTGAATTACAAATTCTATCAATTTCTGAGCGAAAGACACTAAGAACCCAACTGGGATTGCCAGAAAATCAGCCTATAATCCTGTCTGTGGGAGCAATTAATAAATCTCACAAACGCATGGATTATGTCATCCACGAGATTGCTACGTTGCCTGAACCCCGTCCTTATCTTTTGTTACTCGGGCAACAAGAGGCAGAATCCTCTGAAATTATTGAACTGGGCAATCGGTTGTTAGGTGCAAAAAATTTCCAGGTGAGAACTGTTGCTTCCCATGAGGTTGCTAACTACTACAAAGTTGCTGATGCTTTCGTTCTGGCTTCTCTAGGTGAAGGATTCGGACGAGTGTTTTTGGAAGCAATGTCTCATGGTTTGCCCTGTCTGGCTCATGACTATGAGGTTGCTCGCTTTGTCCTAGGAAAAGAGGGCTATTTTGCTAACTTTGAGTTGACAGGAAGCTTAGCTACTTTAGCCAGTCAAGTGTTAGCAGAAGGTAATGAACAATCTAAGCGTCATCTTCGCCATCAAAGCATTTATGAACGTTTTAGCTGGGAAAAACTGCGCCCAGCTTATGTCGAGATGATTGAATGCTGTATATAGCAATTATAGGACTTGTGAGGTACAAATATCTAGGTTTTAGGGACTTCGGAGCAGGGACTTCGGAGCAGGGACTTCGGAGCAGGGACTTCGGAGCAGGGAACAGGGAACAGGGAAAAAATAATGTGTACCTCATGAGTCCTAGAAACGCTAGAACAGGTACCAACAAAGTGCGATCGCTCTCTTTGGACAAAGTGAGTGTCTGACCGTAAGGATTCAGCATTCAGCCGTCAGCCGTAAGCTTTGTGGCACAGGCTTAATGTTTGTGGCACAGGCTTCAACGCTGTGACATAACTCAGCATTATTCGAATGCTGACCTGTTGTCTTGATGCAAAGCGCGAGTGGGGGAAACCCCCAAGACCGTAATGGTGCGTTTGACCTAGGCGAATTAAATTCGCCACGGGTCGCACCTCTGCATCGCTTATTCAAAAGCACCTCGCGTAGCGTGCGCGTAGCGCATTAGCTGATAGCTGATAGCTGATAGCTGAATGCTTACGTCTGACCTCTACCAGTGAGCTAAACCCCAAACTAACTAAGTTATCTAAATAAACTTAATTTGATTTTCATAATAATTAATAAATATGAAAAAATTCTTAAAACAACTATTAAAACAATGGCTACAAGCAATTGGTAATAAACTTCTAGGTATTAGCACTCTTAAGAAGATTGATGAAATCACATCAGTCAATAAAGGAGTCCAAATATTGCTTTCCTTGAAATATCAGGAATTACTGCGGGAAAAGGCTCCTATGCCCAAGTTTGAAGATATTGAATTTAGAGCATTTTCCCAAAATGGAGAAGATGGTATATTACTCTATATTTTTTCCTTAATTGGTACTACCAACAAAAAGTTAGTCGATATTGGCTCTGCTTATTGTGTCATCAGTAATCATGCTAATTTCATCATCAATCACGGATGGACTGGTCTTTTAATCGATGGCAATAAAGAGCATATTAAGGTGGGAAGAGAATTTTATGCCGAGTGTCCTGATACACAGGTTTGGCCGCCAAAGCTTCTCCATGCTTGGGTTACTAAAGATAACATCAATTCACTAATTTCTACTCATTCACTCCAGGGTGAAATTGACTTGCTGTCTTTGGATATAGATGGAATCGATTACTGGATTTGGGAAGGGATTGAGTGTATCAGTCCAAGAGTAGTTGTACTGGAATATATGGATGTATGGGGACCAGATACATCGGTTACAGTACCTTACCAAGAAAATTTTGTAGGCAAGTACGATGAACATGGTTTGTACTATGGTAGTGCTTCTCTCTCAGCATTTGTCAAATTAGGCAAAGAGAAAGGGTACAGACTTGTTGGTTGCCAACGCTATGGATTTAACGCCTTCTTTATTCGTTCAGGAATAGGAGAAGATATTTTTCCAGAGATTTCCCCTGCTGAATGCTTCCATCATCCGAAAGCTAAGTATGGAGTGGAAAGTCGATTAGCAAAGGCCAAGGAAAATAAATGGATTGAGGTTTGATCGATAGTCAATGCACATCGAGTTTGGTTAAGCATTTGGAACTAATACCTAAAAATCCATGAGAACTCTCATTGCTTCAAGCATAGATTCTAGCTCTTAGTACAATCATGAATTCAACTCCTGTATTTTCCGTTATCATTCCAACCTACCACCGTAATGACTTACTGGCAAAGTGCTTGGATTGCCTAGCGCCTGGGGTTCAGACCTTGCCAGCAGAGCAATATGAAGTAATAGTTACTGATGATGGTTCTCAGACAACTGCTGAGGAAATCATTCGGGAGAACTACCCTTGGGCACAGTGGGTAGCTGGTCCGCGCAAAGGTCCAGCAGCAAACCGAAATAATGGGGCTAAGTATGCTCAAGGGGAGTGGCTGGCTTTCACAGATGATGATTGCTTACCTGATCGAAAGTGGTTAAAAGCCTATGCTGAAGCGATGGTTACAAATCCTTCTTGCTTAGTCTTGGAGGGACGAACTTATGTTGATCGTCCAAAACAAAGCCTTGCCGAAGAATCCCCAATTAATGAAACAGGTGGATATCTTTGGTCATGCAACTTTGCTATACAAAAAAGAGTCTTTAAATCATTAAGTGGTTTTGATGAGCGTTTTCCTTATGCCGCCATGGAAGATGTAGATTTGAGATTAAGAATAACAAAATTCGGACATCAATTTTATTTTATAAAAGAAGCTTCAGTGTGTCATCCATGGAGAGTTAAAGGAGGATATAAAAAGATAACACAGAATCATAAATCTACGCTTATTTATTTATCTATACACCCTAAAGAATTTGAAAAAATAAATTATAAATATTATAGTTTAGTAATTATAAAAGGTTTAATAAAAGAAACTATACCTGGATTATTCAAATATAAGTTGCTCGGCTTACAACAAGTAATAATTGAATATATTGGTTTTTTAATAATGGTTTTTATAATGTATTTCCAAGAAATACATTATAAAAACCAGTTTAAATTTTTTAAAAGGTCATAAAAAGTTAACTATGAAAAAACCAGAATTAATGAAAATTAAACCACTTTGGCTGAGAGAGAAGCTTTTTTATAAATTTTATTTTCAGCAAACAAATGAATTATCAAATTTATTTGAAAATGCAAATTTGGAATTTGCTCCTCAAATCTCGTTAAAGTTAATGCCAACAGATGTAAGCCACAAAATGCTCGCATTTTGTGGCTTCTACGAACTACCAGTATCTCGTCGTATTGCCAAACTAGCAAAAGCTGACGGTTTAATGGTTGATGTGGGCGCAAACTATGGTTACTATTCATGTCTTTGGGCTGCTGCTGGGGCAAAGAACCGAGTGCTTGCTTTTGAAGCATCGCCAAGAAATTTATCAGCTTTAAAACTTAATGTAATTAACAATAAACTTGAAACTAAAATAGATATACATGAAATCGCTTTAGGAAAAGAAAGTGGGAATTTAAAATTCGACCTAGGACCAAATGAGCAAAGTGGTTGGGGAGGACTTGTACTAGAAAACTCACGGAATATGATTGAAGTACCTGTGGTTTCATTAGATGAAGTTTTTCTTAACAGTGATCATGAGCGTATCGATGTACTAAAGATAGACACTGAAGGTGCGGATACATGGGTACTCCAAGGAGCAGAAAACCTGTTGCGATCGCACAGAATTAAGCACATATTTTTTGAAGAGAATAAAGTGCGGATGTCAAAACTAGGTATTAAACCTGGAGAGGCACAAAAATTTCTTCAGAATTGTGGATATCGTCTTGAAAATTTAGATAAAGGTGAGTGGTACGCAAGGATTTCCTGAAAAACACTAGAATTCAGATGCTTATTATCCAAATTGTTCCCCACCTTCCCCCTGCAATCGACAGAGTAGGAGACTATGCCCTCAATTTAGCTCAACAACTACGGAAAGATTTCGGCATTGAAAGCCATTTTATTGTCTGCGACCCAAGCTGGACTGGAGCAACACAAATCCAAGGGTTTCCCATCAGCCAAGTGAATGTCCATTCTGCTGATACTCTACTATCTCTACTGGCAAGCGATCGCACTGCTAAAATCCTACTGCACTACGGGTAGTGGTAAATATTTAGTACTTTAGGGCAGTTTTTGTCAAGGTTTCGGGTACTAAAATCACTACTTTTGTACCACTACAACACTAGTTTTTGAAAATATGCAACAAATAGAAAAAGTTGTTACTATAACAGCCAGAGTTCATCCCCACGTTTGTGGTATTGGTGATTACTCAGTAAACTTGGTATCCCATTGTAAAACACAACTTGGTATTAAAGCAACTATCATTGTTGAAAAAGGCTGCCAAGCCTCATCTGAACCAATTACGATATTGCCCTATGTCGAAACCTGGTCTAAATCAGGATGGAAAAAGCTTTTAAATTTCCTAGAAACTCACAAGGTTGAAACCATAATTTTACAATATGCTCCCTGGCTGTATTCTTCTAAGGGATTCGATCCCCATCTAATCAAATTCTGGAAAGAGTGTGCCAAAAAATTTCAGCTATTACTGATTGTTCATGAAACCTACTTTTGGTTTCTTAAACATCCAGGAACTTGGATAATTGGATTACTACAACAGTATGTATTGCGAAAACTAGTTCACTCTAGTCACCAAGTATTCTCGGGTTCAGAACTCTACCTCAATCGTCTAAAGCGCTACAGTAATTGTAATCAAAAATTTCATTATTTACCAATTCCTAGCAATATTAACCTTAAAACTATTTCTTCAGAAAAAAAGCAAGAACTGCGTCAAAAATTACAAATTAAATCTCAGCAAATAGTTATAACTTTATTTGGTTGTGCCAGCTCAATTTGGCAACCTTGGATTGCTGCTTTAGATGCTTGCTTGATTCAACATAACTATCCTGTAGTTTGGCTATTGCTTGGTAGTAGTCAGTCTCTATCTCTTTCTTTACAGAATTTGGTTGTACGCCCTGGTTATCTAAGTCCGAATGAGTTGTCTTACTATTTGCAAATTTCTAATTTAATGTTGATGCCCCACGAGTATGGTATCAGCGCCAAACGAACTTCTTTGATGTCAGCACTTGAGCATGGTTTGCCAGTAGTAGGTACAGAAGGTATGTTGACTGATTCTTTTCTACGTCAACTACCTAGTGTAATTTTAGCTGCGGATGGTCATTATCTGGATTTCGAGAAGCAAGTTTTGGATACTTTAAGTAATCTATCAAACTTACATAAATTAGCTCAAAAAACTCAAGCTTATTATCATAATTATTTAAGTTGGTCTGTTGTTAACCAAAAGTTGCTTCCTTATTTACAAAATCATGAACAATGCTAACTATCAAACACTCTCGAATATCAATTTTTCTGCATAGTCTTCTATTTTTAATCGTTGCTAGTTCTGTACTCACTTACTGGCCAGCAGCAGTAGATGCTTTAAACAGTCCATTATCCTCTGGCTATTATAAAGATCTAACCTATATTTCAATTGTACCAACTTGGCTAAAGCTTGCCAAAGACGTATTTGCTTTAGCCCTTCTTTCTTTTAGTTTATATTTTTATCCTACAAACTTAAAATTTAATTTTAAAAAAAATAATAGCTTATCTATTGCTTACATTTTACTTATATTTATTGTCAGTTTTGCTATATTTAGAAGTATAGATACTAATTTTAATATTTCAGTAATATTTTTTTCAATGAGGCCGTTTGTTATTACTGCTTCTATCTTTATATTTTGCCATCGCCATCTTAATAACTATTATTTTATTAAAGTTTTAGAGGTTATCAATATTTTAGCAGTTTTTGAAGTATTTTATTCTTGTCTGCAAAGGATTAATGTAGTAACGTTTATAGGAATCCCCTGGCTCAGTTCAGGAATTAGTCGCTCTGTTGGTACATTTACCGAACCAAATTCACTTGGACTTTTTTTAGCTTTATGCGTTTATTTTAATATTTATATTTTAAACTGGCATAAGTGGCGATTGCTCCTGATATTATTATATGTTTCAGGCATTTTTTTATCTGATTCTAGAACTGCTTTATTAATTACAATTATATTAATTTTTGAAAAAAGTTTATATAAACTTACTGAAAATTTTCAAAAAAAGCAAGATTTAGCAATATTAAATTTTATTCGCTTTATTGTTTTACCTACTCTGGCAGTTTATACGATTTTTATCGTAAAAAATATTAGTTCTAGGGGAGCGAATTCATCTATATCTGGGGGAAGATTAGAGATATTTTTAAATTATTTTAAGAACACAGATATTTTATCAATTTTATTCGGTAATCATTTAGGTTTTGGTTCTAATATATTACAACTTTTAGCATCTACTAATCCAGCTGAAAATAACTATTTTTTAGCTGATTCTACTTGGACTTACTTATTAGCTCAATTTGGAATATTAGGAGTATTTATATTCCTAATAATTTTATACTTTATTTCAAAAATAAATGTTTGTTATTTTCAAATTAATTTGAAAATAACAAACAACTTTATTAGCCAAATCTTAGGTATACTTATTTATTTGTTTTGTTGTTTTTCAACCATTATAATTTTTGAATTTTATGCTGCTCTTCCAATATTTATTTG
>WTKN01000352.1 GCA_011524395.1 Moorena sp. SS36440bin_2 | reverse complement strand
ATTATTTCGTCGCCCCCCCAGAAATTTTTCAATTATTTGAAGTTACCGTAAGAGAGTGGATCCTTTATAGGTACAGGTTATGGGTAATACTTTTAAGTTATCTGAAATAATGCTCCACTCTCTAAGGTTTCGTATCCGGTTATAGTTTCAATCTATCTAGCTACTTTTTGCCCAGTTCATATTACTTTATCTGGTGTTTTTTTAAAACTGTTAACTAGTGGAACTACTTTTCGCTTAATAAGTTCTTTTTTAATCTGGTATTTTAACGCTTTTATTATTATTTATTTTTACTACTTGTTATGCCAATTCATTATATATATTTTTTTAAAATTTTAAAAGTATATTAATAGTTAACCCCTACAGCGACTGCTACATTTTTTATTCTCCAGCCTAGATAAATTTTCCATAGTAAATGCCATCTTCTTGCTTCTACGGGGTCTTTATAATCTCTGTATCTTTTTTTTAGTTCACTATTACTCAGATGGTCAGCTAAATTAGCTTTTTTGGGCATTTGAGATTATAATTTTGTATTAAGTATATTATAACCAGATTTAGTATCAGCTATCAGCTATCAGCCATTGGCCAGGCTACTTGAAATGCTTTTGAAGAAAATAAGCTGAGGGCTGACTGCTTACGCAAAAAGTCTAGTCAACCTTCACGCTCCCTTAAGGATTTCGATGGGATCCCCTTGGTGCAAGACTTTACCGGCTTCTGAAGCAGGCACGTTTGTATTCACGCTTAATTTGTAGAAATGATCGAAACGAGCGCTGGTTGTCCAGGATGGTAAGGTTTCCTTGCGCTTCGCCATAAAAGTCTTTTGAAAATTATCAGTAGCTTCTCCTGTCTGAGGGTCTCGTGCTACAACAATACAACGTTGACAGGGATTAATTCCTTCTATCAAAGCGTCCCCTACTTTAAACTGAATAGATTTTCCTGATTCGGTAAACAATTGGTCTTCCCAGAAAGCGGGAACTCCTCCAATTTCTAAATTGGCTCGAACACGACGTCGTATGTCTTCAACAGTTATTTCAGGAAACCAAGAAGCAACGGTTTCAATGGTAGCGCTACTAATAATAGTAGGACCAAGGGCATTGGTATCGTCTGGAAAACCAGTGCTGGTGTTCTGCACTACTTTAACTGGAAAATCGAAGTAATCCTTTAACCAAGCTTCCAGAGCAGTTCGCCCGTGATCAATATGAAAGGTAATGTTTTGGTTTGTGCCCTGAATCTGTAGCGATAGCAATTGCGATTGGATATGGAAGACCGACCGCAGCAAGTGGATTTTGGCATTGCCCTTACCATTGACAAATTTACCTTGCTGATCGAATAGGGCAAATTCTCGGTCATGGTTTAGGGCACCACTTTTGAGGAGAGTGGCGGTTTCGAGTTCAATCCGATCAAGGGATTTAATCGGGTAGATATAGATAGCTTTAAGGTAAGGTATGGCAATTTTCATAACGAGTGAGCGACATTGCTTATTCTTGTAAGGCCATAGGCCTATGGCCATAGTGATGCAGCGCGGTCTTGGGGAGGCAGTGTGGTCTTGGGGGTTCCCCCCATGAGCGACTGCCGTGGTTCCCCCATGAGCGACTGCCGTGGTTTGCCCCATGAGCTACTGCATCAAGACAGGAAATCTGCCTCAAAGAAGACTTTACCTCATCATTGCAATCAACGCTATATAATAGCTTATAAATAACAGATAAAGAATGATATAGCAACAATAATATTGTTGTAAATTTCTCTATCAAGTAAAGCATTTTTTTATAAACTTGGTAGGGACCACAGGGCAAATTAATATCATTTTAGTTAATAAATAAATTAATTTATAAAAAACTAGGGATATAAAGGAAAGCGATCGCTTGCTGGGATTAGCGATCGCTAATGTTGGTTTTGTTACTTAGCTTAAACAAACGTAATAAACTTTCAGGTGTAGCAGAAGAAATTAGTTAAGCGATCGCTAAGTTATAATGACAGCTAATTTATGCTAGTAGTCTACCACACAAATTATGACAGGGTAAGTTTAGGATATAATCGTTCTAATTTGACCCGTGCATTTTGATTGGTAAAACGCCAGTTAACTGTTGCTTTTTGCTCATTACGTTCTTGTTCCCAAGCAGTTATTTCCCGCTTCATTGTTTCTAGATCAGGAATGCGCCGATTGAGACTAGGGCGTGTTTTCTTGCCTCGTTGTATCCTAAAAGTAGTGTGAAGGCAGGGTGCATTCATGAATCGAGGGGACTTAAGTAATGAACAGTGGGAGAGGTTAAAACCGTTACTACCACCACAAAAACCCCATACAGGTAAGCCAAACAAAGACCACCGCACGGTGATCAACGGAATTCTCTGGGTACTAAGAACAGGTGCACCGTGGCGAGACTTACCTAGGGATTATGGCAAATGGCAAAGTGTCGCAACCAGGTTTTACCGATGGCAAAAAACCGGAATCTGGAACCAAATATTGGAAAATCTGCAAGCAATCGCTGATCAAGGAGGAAATCTTGATTGGAAGGTTCACTACGTGGATGGCACCGTGATACGTGCCCATCAACACGCAGCTGGGGGAAAAAAAACGGCGAAGAAGATGAAAAATTAGGGCGTTCTCGCGGAGGCTTTAGTACAAAAATACACATACGTTGTGAAGGAATAGGTAAACCGATCACATTTCTTCTTAGTCCAGGTCAACGAAATGAGTCGCTTTTTCTGGAACAATTGATGGAACAAGGTGCTGCTCGCGCGTCCTGGGCGAGGCCGTCGAAGTATTCGTCCCTTAAGACTGGTTGGAGATAAAGGTTACACAGGTCGTAGAATCCGTAATTACCTCCGTCGTCGTGGTATCCGTCTTACCATACCACGACTTTCAAACGAACCACGTCGCGGTCCATTTAACCGTGAAATCTATCGTCAACGCCACCTTGTAGAGCGTGCTATCAATCGAATCAAGCAATTTCGCCGTATCGCTACCCGATACGAAAAGCTTGCTGAAAATTATACAGCCATGTTGACGATCGCATTAATTTTATTGTGGTTATAGTTTGAAAACACGCCCTAGGGCTTGATAATACCGATAATTCCATCTCTACCATGTTTAACCAACTCCCATGTTTAGGAGTGTAATGAAACTCTAATTTAGAGAGAATACGTCGGGCTTCTTCTGGAGTAAAACTGGGGGGGCGACGAAATAAG
>WTKN01000339.1 GCA_011524395.1 Moorena sp. SS36440bin_2 | reverse complement strand
GCTGATAGCTGATAGCTGATAGCTGATAGCTGATAGCTGATAGCTGATAGCTTACACAAAACCTAATTCGTGATATAGTCCTGTAGAGCTTTAACTCCCAGTGGTTGCGACTGTAGTGAACGAATTGCTGCTGCTGTTGCTTTAGCACTAGCAATTGTAGTTACAATCGGAATCTTATACCCTAATGCTGTTCGACGAATTAACAGCCCATCGGCATAGGCATCTTCTCCAGAAGGGGTATTAATAATTAGCTGAATCTTTTGATTCTTAATCCAATCCAAGACATGGGGACGTCCTTCATGGAGTTTTAATACCAACTCCACATCCAGTCCATGCTCTTGCAGCACCTTGCGAGTCCCATCCGTTGCCACTAGCTCGAAACCCAACTCGATTAAGTCTTTCGCCACTGGTACTACATTTTGCTTGTCTCGGTGATTGGTGGAAACGAACACTGTGCCAGACAGGGGTAAACGCTGACCAGCTGCTAATTCTGCTTTGGCAAATGCCTTCCCAAAATCTGTGTCAATCCCCATTACTTCCCCAGTAGAACGCATTTCTGGTCCGAGGAGGGTGTCTGTACCAGGAAATTTCTCAAAGGGCAATACCGCTTCTTTGACTGCAATGTGCTTAGGGCTAGCTTCTTCAGTCAACCCAAGGGATTCCAAGGTCTCACGGGACATAACCCGAGATGCTAACCCGGCCAAGGGTACCCCTGTAGCCTTGGAGACATAGGGAACTGTTCGGGATGCTCTGGGATTGGCTTCGAGTATGTAAACGGTTTCCCCTTGCACCGCAAATTGAATATTCATCAACCCCACCACCTTCAGGGCTTTGGCCAGCTGGTAGGTCCAAGTGCGAATAGTTTCCAAAGCAACGGGTGTTAGAGAGGTGTGGGGTAAAGAACAAGCAGAGTCTCCGGAGTGAATCCCGGCCTGTTCGATGTGTTCCATGATGCCACCAATCACGACCTGACCAGTGTGATCTGCGATCGCATCCACATCTACCTCTACTGCATTTTCCAAAAACTTATCAATCAGAATCGGATGCTCTGGTTCCACCTGCACCGCAAACTTCATGTAGCGTTTCAAATCCTCATCGGAATAGACAATTTCCATAGCCCGTCCCCCCAACACATAAGACGGACGCACCACCACTGGATAACTAATCCGTTTCGCCACTTCTAGTGCTTCCCCATAACTGCGAGCAATTCCATTGGGTGGCTGCTTAATATCTAACTTCCGCAAAATCTTCTCAAACCGCTCCCGATCCTCAGCTACGTCGATTGAGTCGGGAGAGGTTCCCCAAATTTGCGTTACCAGTTGTTGGTTGCCAACCTTTAAGGCTTCTTGCAACGGCACTGCTAACTTAAGCGGTGTCTGTCCCCCAAATTGAACAATAATCCCTTCCGGATTTTCTGCCTCAATAATATTGAGTACATCCTCTTTGGTCAGGGGCTCAAAATATAAGCGATCGCTTGTATCATAATCAGTGGAAACTGTCTCTGGGTTGGAGTTGACCATGATTGTCTCAAACCCCTGCTTACTCAGAGCATAAGATGCATGACAACAGCAATAGTCAAACTCAATCCCTTGACCAATCCGGTTTGGTCCCCCACCTAAAATCATCACCTTCCGCCGATCCGAAGGTATCACTTCCGACTCTTCTTCATAAGTGGAGTAATAATAAGGTGTAAATGCCTCAAACTCTGCTGCACAGGTATCTACTAGCTTATAGGCTGGTACTACTCCTAGATGCTTACGGTATTCACGCACCTCATCTTCCGAGGTCTTGGTAGCAAAAGCAATTTGGTGATCGCTAAATCCCTGACGTTTGACTGCCCATAACTGCTCTTTGTTCAAGGTTTCCAATGGGGTACGTTTGAGGAATTTTGACGTTTCCAGCAATTCCGCCAATTTATCCAAAAACCAGGGGTCAATTCCTGTGAGTTCCTGTACTTCTTCTAAGGTCATCCCTAGCATCAAACCATGACCCACCGTGAAGATACGTTCTGGATTCGGGGTTCGTAAACCATAGCGCACTTGTTCGAGAGATGGCAGCTTCTCTTTGCGATCGCATCCCCACCCAAACCGTCCAGTTTCCAGGGAGCGCAACGCTTTCTGAAACGATTCGAGAAACGTCCGTCCAATTGCCATGGCTTCTCCCACTGACTTCATCTGAGTCGTAAGGATTGCTTGACTACCGGGAAACTTCTCAAAGGCAAACCGGGGTACCTTAGTTACCACATAGTCAATAGTTGGTTCAAAGGAAGCAGGAGTCTGTTTAGTAATATCGTTGGGAATTTCATCGAGGGTATATCCCACAGCTAATTTAGCCGCAAACTTAGCAATGGGGAACCCTGTTGCTTTCGAGGCTAGGGCAGAACTGCGAGAAACCCGAGGATTCATCTCAATGATAATGACCTGGCCATTGATGGGATTCACAGCAAACTGAATATTTGACCCTCCGGTTTCAACCCCAATCTCCCGAATAATTTTAATCGAGTAATCCCGCAACCGTTGGTATTCCTTATCCGTCAGGGTTTGAGCAGGAGCAACAGTAATCGAGTCCCCAGTATGAATCCCCATCGGGTCAACATTTTCAATGGAGCAGATAATTACGACATTATCTGCCAAATCTCGCATCACCTCTAACTCATACTCCTTCCAGCCCAACAAAGATTGTTCCACCAGGATTTGAGACACTGGCGAAGCATCCAAACCCCCCTGAGCCATGGTTTCGTATTCTTCTTTGTTATAGGCAATGCCACCACCACTACCCCCCAGGGTAAAAGCCGGGCGAATAATCAGCGGGTAAGAGCCGATTTCTTGTGCGATCGCTTTAGCCTCCTTGAGATTATTCGCAATTCCCGAAGGACAGACCCCTACCCCAATCCTTTCCATTGCTTCCTTGAACAACTGGCGGTCTTCAGCCTTTTCTATCGCCTCTAGCTTTGCCCCAATTAGCTCCACTCCATGCTTGTCCAAAACCCCATTCTTAGCTAGGTCAACCGCAAGATTCAGAGCCGTCTGACCCCCCATGGTTGGCAGTAAAGCACATGGTTGTTCTTTTTCGATCACCTTCTCGACGATTTCTGGAGTTAGGGGCTCGATGTAGGTACGGTCAGCCGTTTCCGGGTCAGTCATGATACTAGCTGGATTAGAGTTTACCAGTACCACTTCATAGCCTTCTTCCCGGAGTGCCTTACAAGCCTGAGTCCCGGAATAGTCAAATTCACAGGCTTGTCCAATCACAATCGGACCAGAACCGAGGAGCAAGATTTTGTGAATATCGTCGCGGCGGGGCATAGTGGTTGCTCTGTGGTGAGATGAACGTTATTAGATCCTGACTATTATATGCTTGCTTGCCAAATTATTCCCTAGTTATTTATCCAGCTTTTACAAAGCATCTAGCTTTTTATGCAGCTTTTACCCAAGAGCCCCGATTTGTTGACGATTGACGCTTGACAGTCAACGGTTACGTTAACCATTTCCATTAAAGCTGTCAAACTAGAGGTAGCGATTTTGCCTGTGAGTGCTATGACCGTTGCCAAGAATTCAGAAGCCACTGCGGAAGTCAATGTAATGGCTGAGTCAGAAAGTATTATCATTCCACCATGTGATTTATGGAGTGATGAACCCCCCTTGGAAAGCGATCGCCATCGAGATCAAATTGAGCTGTTACTCGCTTGCCTGAAGTGGTGGTGGCGAGAACGAAGCGACTTCTATGCTACAGGGAATCTCACTATCTATTTCAGTCCTGAGCATATTACCACCAGAGATTTTAGAGGACCCGACTTTTTTGTAGTTCTCGGTACAGAAAATCGACCCCGCAAAAGTTGGGTATTATGGGCAGAACAAGGAAAATATCCCAATGTGATAATTGAACTGCTATCTAACAGTACCGCTAAAGTTGACAAGGGAATAAAGAAAATCCTCTACCAAGATACTTTCAGAACACCAGAATATTTCTGGTTTCACCCCGATACCCTCGATTTCCAGGGATTTCGCCTGATGGGAGGCCAGTATCAACCCCTCGACCCTAATACTCAGGGGTGGCTGTGGAGTCAGCAGTTGGAATTATTTTTAGGTGTGCATAATTCCCAGCTAAGGTTTTTCAGTGAAGATCAGCAATTGGTACCAACACCAGACGAGAGAGCTCAAGCTGCTCAACAACAAGCTCAAGCTGCTCAACAACAAGCTCAAGCTGAACGGCAACAAAGAGAACTGGCTCAAAAGCGGGTAGAGGAATTGCTAGCTAGACTCAAAGAGTTAGGTGAGGAGTCAGATGCATGATTCTCGTCATTGCTCTAGGTTAATTGCTAATTGTAAATTTATAGGACTTGTGGCCATGAGTGTAACCGAAATAAATTGTAAGGGCGCAAGGCTTGCGCCCAGAAATTTTAGGTCCTTGCTCGTCTGTTTTTAGCAAGTGATAAGTATAGTTTTTTATAGTTTCTATTCAACAATTATTAAGGATCCACCCAGCGGCCATCAGCCTTAATTAAATTAATCAATTCCTCTACTCCTTGATCTTCAGGTACCTTTTTAATTTCCTCCTTACCGCGATACAGAGAAATATAGCCAGCTTGCTTACCTACATAACCATAGTCAGCATCAGCCATTTCCCCAGGACCATTAACAATACACCCCATCACAGCAATATCTAAGCCAGCGAGGTGTTTAGTAGCTTCGCGCACCTTATGCAGCACTTCCTCTAAATTAAATAGAGTACGACCACAGGACGGACAAGCCACATACTCCACCATAGTTTTCCGCAATCCCAGAGCTTGCAGAATACTGTAGCAAACAGGAATCTCTTTTTCTGGGGCTTCCGTAAGAGAAACACGAATCGTATCACCAATTCCCTCAGCTAGCAGAGTAGCAATACCAGCCGTAGACTTAATCCGTCCATATTCCCCATCCCCGGCTTCAGTAACACCTAAATGCAACGGGTAATCCATCCCCAACTGATTCATCCGCCGTACCATTAAGCGATAGGCGGCTAGCATCACAGGTACCCGTGAAGCCTTGAGGGAGATCACCAAATTGCGGAAATCTAGAGATTCACAGATACGAATAAATTCCAGAGCAGATTCCACCATCCCTTCTGGGGTATCACCATAGGTAAACAGCATCCGTTCCGCTAGGGAACCGTGATTGACTCCGATGCGCATAGCTTTCCCTTGGTCACGGAGGGAAATGACTAGGGGTTCTAGGGTTTCCCGAATTTTTTCCCCAATTTCCTCAAATTCAGCTTCAGTGTATTCACTGCGATTGGCTTTGGGCTTTTCAAAGACATACAATCCTGGATTAATCCGCACCTTATCCACATGCTTGGCAACTTCCAGAGCAATTTTCATGCCATTGTGATGGACATCAGCTACTAGAGGAACCCCTTGATAGGTCGCTGCTAGTTTCTCCTTGATTTGGGCTAGAGCCTTAGCATGTGCCATACTCGGCACAGTTACACGGACAATCTCGCAACCAATCTCGTGCAAGCGGCGAATAGCAGCAACGGAACCATCGATATCTAAGGTATCTTCATTAATCATCGATTGCACCACCACCGGGTATCCCCCGCCAATAGTGACATTAGCCACTCTGACAGGGCGGGTTTGACGGCGGTGGATACTAGTATCGAAAGCTGGTAGTGTAGCAGCCCTTTGAGGTGTGCTTAAAGTTTGCATAACCTGTTAATTACTTTGGCGTAGCGAGAATAGTAGGTTTTGGTATTTATTCTCTTAGGTTCCCATAGAATCAGGCGCTTTTGGCTTACGGGTAAGAGTTTTCTACTCAGGAAAGTCAGGAATCACCCATTTGGGAGGTTGAGATAGTTTCTTGAGTCGTGCTTCTTCAGCCAACTCCAACATTTTGTCCAATGAAGTATCGTGAATGAACTGGGATGCCTCAGTCAGGTATTGTTGATTGGGGCATTTGTCACCTAAGATACAACCTTTGATGCAGTCTTCGGCACAATTTACATTAACTTCCACAGTACTCTCAGAGATGGTTATAGCTACTAATGACCACCGGGCCAAATTACATTACTCATTGGCTAAAGTCATTGCTCTCAATTTTACCTTTTTCAGGAGTCGCTGGTTTGTCTAAACTTGCTGTTCAAATTCAAATCTCTATATAATATATATAATAAAGGAATTTGTCTCTATGGTAGAGAGCATCTCAAGGAACAACAATAATCACCCCAATAATACCCCTAAGCAGGATAATATTAATAATGAGGATATTACTGAACCTGAAGTACCGAAACAGGAAAGCATTCAGCGTTATCAAGAAGTCATCTATCAGTTTTTTTTGAAGGAGGTAAAGCAAAATTATCCAGAAACCGTTTTTCTAGACTTTAAGCAGTTGTTCATATCTTGTGAACTAACGGCAAATCTAGAGGTAAATAAGGCATTATTAGAAATCGTTTTACACAACGATTATCAAGTATTTGCTAATACATTTAAGCGCTCATGCTATATAGTAATAAATAATTGGTATTCTCAACGAAACTTCAACTATATAACCAAATTAATCAAGAGTCTTGACAAGAGTAAAACTAAAACCCAAAATAGCTTTTCTCAACTGGTTAAGCGTCAGATAAATTGGCTAATTATTTTTCTGGATAGTGATGAATATAATCAACTAAAGCTTTTTAATGAAATCAATCCAAATGCCAAAAGAGGTTATTGGAGTTCTCGCTATGCGTCTTATTTATTAGTTCCTCAATATCTTGATCATAAAAATCCCATAGAACAGCGAAAAATTGCTATAGATATAGCCAAGCAATTAACAGAAAAATTTACATTTGATTTAGCTAGGTATACAGTTCACTATAATTCCCCTGTCTTAAAACCTGAAGACACATATAATCCGACAAATATAGGAAACGAAGTTATTGATATTATTAAAAAAATTGAATCTAAACAGCTATGGTCTAATTACAATTACCAAGCCCGTATTTTTGTTAAGCAAATTAAAAATCTAAATTATAAAGACTTTAAACAAAGTCTGAAAAAATATTTATTAATTTACGTACATAATCATAAATCCTTAGCCATAGTAAATACCAAAATTTCTCAAAAAATCGATCAACTCTACATTGACTATAACCAATCAACTATAACCCTCGACTTAATTCTGCGCACCTGCAGAAGATTAGTTGAGCTTTTTACCACTGAATATAGTCAGGAGCCATCTCCTCTATTTATTTTACTAACAACTCAAGAAGACCCGCTAACTCTGGTTAGTATATTACTCAAAATTGTTTTAATTTGTAAGTACGTAAAAGCTCATTTAGACGTTTGTATTGCTAAAATAATTCGCTATTACGAAAACTCTCCAGAGCAAGAGTGTAAGTGGTTTATAAATTTTTTGGAAGTTTTCAATATTGTTATAGCAATTTACACTCAAAATATTCAATATAATCTCATTAAAATCGAAGAAAATAAGCCAGATAATTCGAGGGCTATTTCTTCGTATAGTTATCGAGTTTTTCCCCAATTAAAAGGGTCTGACCTGCGTGGTACTAATCTTAGTGGTGCCGATTTACGTAATACGAAATTAAGAGCTGCTGACCTGCGTGGTGCTAATCTTAGTGGTGCCAATTTAAGTCAGGCTGACTTAAGCCTTGCCAAACTCAGTGGCGCTAACTTAAGGGGTGCTAATCTTAGTGGTGTCAAGTTAATAACAGCTGACCTGAATAGTGCTGATTTGAGTAGTACTAACCTAGGCGGTGCTGATTTACGTCGTACTAATTTACAGCAAGCAAATCTAAGCAATGCCAGTCTCAAGGAGAGTAATCTGATTCATGCTGACTTACAAAATGCTGATTTGAGCGATGCCAACCTTAGTGGTGCTAGTTTGCAAAATGCCAAACTCAGTGAGGTAAACCTTAGTGGTGCTAACCTTAATCGAGCTGACTTACGCGATACTAAGCTCAATCATGCCAACCTCAGGGGTGCCAATTTGAAGCAAGCTAACCTCAAAAACGCTAACCTGTGTCAAGTCAACCTGTGTCAAGCCAAGCTAAACCATAGCAATCTCAATCACGTAAACTTAGATGGTGCTAACCTCACTCAGGCTCACCTGCGTGGTGCTTGTCTCAATTATGCTAGCTTAAGGAAAACTAACCTTAGCTATGCTCAATTAAGTCATGCTCAGTTGAGTTATGGAGACCTCAGTGGTAGTGAACTTAGTTATGCTCAACTGCGTCACGTCGATCTGACAAATGCTGACTTGAGTCAGACAAATTTGATGGATACTAACCTATTTGGTAGTAATCTTCATAAAGCCAATGTCCAAGGTGCTAAATTTTGGTATAACGCAGTTTTGCCCGATCAAATTAAACCTGAGCTAGAACAGCGAGGAGCTATCTTTATTGTTAATGGTTAATGTTAATTGTTAATGGTTAATGTTAATTGTTAATGGTTAATTTACGAACCACTAAGAATGATTAAGTTTTCTAAGCATTTAGCTATCATTCTTCAGCACTTAAGCAGTCAGCTGAATGTTTAGGAATAATCAATATTTAATCGGACACAATGCTACAGTAAAAGTGTCTGATATCAATGAACCTGCTTTTGCATTTTTGCTGCCATGAGTGATTCTGCTTTCCTAAACACCAGTAACTTTTGGGACTTTGATTTTACAGCCCCTCAACCGAGCCAGGATACGGATTTGCTGAGGCAGCTGAATTTCGTTCCAGGGTTAAAAGAGATTCTCATGGTGCGTCAGGTTCATGCTCTGGAACACGCTACTGTATGGGTTCTAAGTCAGCGCTATGGTGCTAGTGGTGCTGGTTCAACCCTAAGCACTCCTCCATCAGATAATAACTCTATAGGAGGACTATCAACTGACCAAGGATTTTATCTCTATGGTCAGGTAAATTTGGCTGACTTGAGACGAGCAGTACCAACTGCCCTACAGCGACTGACTCGGGGAGAATGGGATATGGCTATCCACCCCCGGTGCGGCACGAATCTCTCAGTAGCAGTGTTTTTAGGTGCTGGACTGGGGTTGGCCGTTCATCTTTTACTGCCGCGAGGACCGATTGAACAACTGTTCGGTCTTGGCTTTGCAGCGGTAGCTGCTACTGAACTAACACCTGATTTGGGTAACTTAGCGCAACGGTACTTAACTACTGCCATTCCTTTTAACCTGGCGATTGTAGACATTAGGGAAACATCTGATATCTGGGGACGTCCAGCCCATTTTGTCCAGGTGCGATGGCTTGACTAATCTTGAATTGTGATTTGTTCTTGGTTAGATAAGTGCAACACAACCGACCCACTTATACCAATTCTTAAAAGTAGGACTAAGCATGCAGATGGGGAGATGGGGAAATGGAGAGATTTTTATTCATGGTAATTATCTGAAAATAACATGAGATGCAAGCTTTAGATGCAAGCTTGACCACAAACAAAAATCCCAACTAAACAGGTAAGGGGTCTCCCGTTATACCCGCGCATGAAGCGCGGGAGGGGAATTACCTGACGGGGTCTCTTGGTTTTGGTATAATAGATTGATGGCGGTTGGACTGCCGCTCAATGGCTGTGGTAAATCGATACAGGATATCGTTCGCGTAGCGGAGGCCGTAGGCTACGGAACAGTAAGTCTCATTCGTGAGGAGAGAGAAGCCTACATCATAATCTTTGATTTGATGTAGGAGTAGTCACATGCAGACGTTATATATCTTACATATAACGTCTGAACTTTGTTTATTTATCCTGACTGCGATAACATTAACAGATTCCGCAAAGGGAAGCTTTTCCAGTAGCGTGTCAGCTGACTGCTGATAGCTGAACGCGCACCTGTGCGTGGCACAGGCTTCTAGCCTGTGAGGTAGCGCATACGCTTAGGGTTAGTTAAACTTCTAGCCCAACAGTTTTGAAAAGACTGAGCTCAGTTTTTGAGTGAATCCCAAACTCTGGGATTCACTCGCTTCTTGAACCCCCGCTTCATCCTCTGGTAAATTGCCAGGGGAAATATAGCCTGCAGGAACCACCAGCAACGTAATCCCGTGTCGGCCCACCACGGTCACTTGGTCATCAGGCACAAGGGTAACTTGGGAATCATGATCACATAACCGGGCGGGCCAGTATGTGGCTTTAAATTTGACTCGCCCAGGCTTGGTCGGGGTAATGGTACGTTCTACCTTGCCGACGCCTGGTTGTGGAAATAGGATGGAATCGGGAGCCTGTACATTAATCATTTGTGTTCACCTCGTTTGACTGATTATGCTATTCTGTTCAGCCTGCTTGGTACAAAACGTTTTAACCAGGGAAAATCTGGCAACGTCGTCGGCTGAATGTGAAATTTTTTTGCCTTAAGTGGCGATTAACCCGTGCCATAGATAGGGTTTCAGTCAACAGAGCATCGGTATTCTCCAGTGATATAGGTATTTTTAGGTTCAACATAAAATTCCGATCTTCCTGAAAACTAGCCTTAAATTCGGCAACGGAAACGTTTATTGGTTACAGATTAGATACACTTCCTGGCATCGAACGAATGACACAAGGAACCATTCTTCCTCAGGAGAGTAAACACTTCAGGATTAGGGAAGTTAGAGAATTAGAAACATTTTGTTAAAATCCACATCCTTTAAAAGTTTGGTAAGTGCACTACTGTATCCAGGTACAGTCCTTAACACCCTGGAGTAGGACAAATGCGTTCACTCATACACCCTGAAACGATTAAATAACGCTTTCAACCTAAACATGACCTAGAGTGATTATTTAAGGCTCAACCTAGATACAAGACCGCAGACGCAACTGACAAGTTGTAGATACATTGAAGAATAAGTAGATGCACTATGTATTTTTATTCTACGTGTGTAGGTAGGAATCTGCCACCCTAGAGTAAAAGATTTTCATACTACAACATACAATGGCTACCATAGGCAACTTCCTCCTGGAATAATACCAGATTTTATTGAAAAATGTAACTTATCTGTTGGCACCGGGAAACAAACTGAAAAATTTCCAATCCCCAAGTCTACTATAAGTTTACATCTTTGATAGTAAATTGGTATAACAATACACAATTGATCATATTTCCCTGACATCAAAACTATTAAATTATGCAAACTGTTAGTTTAATTAATGCTGATTCCTATAATAGACAACTCTTACGAGCTTCCTTGGAAAGGCTGCTAGAACCTTTGGGAGGGATGAGTGCTTTTGTTAAGAAAGGTAATTCGGTTCTGCTTAAACCTAATTTACTTACTGCTGGTCGTCCTGGTAAAGAATGTATCACTCGCCCTGAAATTGTTTACTGCGTTGCTCAACTAGTAAAAGAAGCTGGGGGTAAACCCTTTTTTGGAGATAGCCCAGCCTTTGGGAGTGCTAGGGGTGTGGCTAAGGCAAACGGCTATCTGCCAATGATGGCAGAACTTGATATCCCTATTGTTGAATTCCACGGTAAGGGTTATGAAACTGCTAGCGACACCTTTAATCATCTGCGTTTGTCTAAAGAGGCCATGAATGCAGATGTGGTGATTAATCTACCGAAGGTAAAATCCCACATGCAGTTGACCCTGACGATGGGGGTGAAGAATTTATTCGGCTGTGTTCCCGGAAAAATGAAAGCCTGGTGGCATATGGAAGCAGGTAAGGATGAGACTCGCTTTGGGGAAATGCTGGTGGAAACAGCACGGGCGATTAACCCCCAGTTGACTATTATTGATGGCATTATTGGTCAGGAAGGGAATGGTCCGATTGGTGGTGAACCCAGACATTTAGGGATCTTAGGAGCATCGGAGGATGTCTTTGCTCTCGACCGCTCAATAGTGGAAATTCTAAATGTTGAACCAGCCCTGGTTCCTACCCTGGCAGCTCAAAAACGCCTCGGGTTGTTGCCAGACTTAGCAGATATTGACTTTCCTTACCATCGACCTCTAGAAATCCAAGTGAGGGATTGGAAACTACCTGATACTATGAAACCGATTGATTTTGGTATGCCTCGAGTAATTAAGTCTACCTTTAAGCATTTATATATCCGGCTTATCAAAGAACCAATTAATGCTTATGGTAAAAGCTAGACAGTTAGGGGTATTTGGTAAAATTTGCTACAACAGAATCCTAGACTAATCAAGTAACCTAGAGTTACCCTCCGATTGCTTAACCATCCCGCCCTATTGCTAGCGGCGGTTTTTTATTGATTAGTAATCAGTCATTGGTGAATACAAGAAAACTTGTTACTGGCCACAAAGCACTCATCACTAATTACTAATTATTAATTACTAATCACTAAGCTGGTGATTGATGAATACCAGAAAACTTTTTACTAGTCAGAAAGCACTAATCACTAATTACTAATCACTAATCACTAATCACTAATCACTAATCACTAAATTACTAAGCTGGGGATTGGTGAATACCAGAAAACTTGTTGCTGGCCACAAAGCACTCATGACTCATCACTGATCACTAAGCAGTCATTGGTAAGTACCAGAAGACACAGTCCAACTTTGTATTATTAAGTACTGTCTAGCTTGACTATTGGTCAAGTCCAGCAAACAGTGAGAGAATTTTCACTTACTTATAACAGACCGAAGATGACATTGAAAAAGTCAAACAGCCAGATGCCTTTAGGTTTGAGGAAGCTGCGTTCGCGTAGCGTGACCTACGGTCAATCGCTTCCGCGCTTATGCGATCGCAGCCATGTATACTTTGAGCACTCAGCTAATGCGCTACTTGAGGTGCGTGCGCGTTCAACCATCAGCACTCACCCTCGGAGGTTATGGCCACTTGGGAAGATCCAGTAGGGGATTTCCGCTTTGGTTACAATAATGACTATCTCTCGTTTATCTAAATTGGTGAGGACTCTGGCTACCTCACCTTTAATTGTGAATACATTAGTACTTTCGAGCTCCATATGATCCCATTTGCGTTGAAGCAGTACCCATTAACATAGAAGTGTCAAAACTTGGTAAACTAACACCTTTGGACAGCCATGTCAGAGCTTGCACTCTCTAAAACTATAGAGTCAATGGCAGTGGCAGCGCCACCCACTCAGGCCGACCTTCCCTGTGACGATGATATACCAATGGAAACCGCACGGCACAAAGCCCAAATGGATCTGCTCATTTATACCCTATCGCCTTGGCTAGACAATAGGTCGGATGGCTATGTCGGTGGCAATATGTTTGTTTACTACAGCGTTGCCCAACTCAAAAATAAGGACTATAAAGGACCAGATTTCTTTGTTGCTCTAGATGTACCCAAGGGAGAGCGTCGAAGCTGGGTGATTTGGGAGGAGGAAAAGGCTCCTGATGTGATTATCGAACTTTTGTCGGCAAGCACTGCTGAGCGTGACAAAAACCAGAAAAAGCAGATTTATCAAAATCAGATGCGTGTGCCAGAGTATTTCTGGTTTGATCCTTTCAATCCAGATGATTGGGCTGGATTTCATCTCCAAAATAGAGTTTACCAACCGATAGAACCTAATGAGGAAAACCAACTGGTATCTGAAGCATTAGGTTTGAGCTTGGTGCGTTGGCATGGTGATTATCACGGCATCGAGGCAACTTGGTTACGCTGGGCAAATTTGGATGGGGAGTTACTGCCCACTTCTGAGGAAAAAGCCGAGCAACAACAACAAAGAGCCGATCAACAACAACAAAGGGCTGAACAAGCAGAGTCTCAGTTACAGCAGGTGGCGCAGAACTTGTTAAAGCAAGGTATGACAGTGGAGCAGGTGGCGAATTTAACAGGTCTGTCTGAATCTCAGGTGGCAGAATTTGGTAACTAAAAGGAGGGTTTGTCTGATTTTCTGTCCCCTTGGTTAGTGGAGTTTTGGTAATCAAGCTATGGGAAGCTAAGTATTTAGCTGCTACGGGAAAACATTTACACTCATGTCTATTGTGTTGGAATTGATAACCAAGATCCAAATAAAAGCTGATAGCTGATAGCACCTCAAGTAGTGGGCCCGTAGCGCATTAGCTGACGGCTGAATGCTCAGCATCGTGAGACAATAGACCATTAGTTAAGAAAATGACTTCAGTGACACCTCAACCTGCCAAACATAAAAAAGCGAGAGCCTTAAAACCAAGTAGCCGACGCCCTGCCAAGGAACTGTGTAGCGAGTGCGGGCTTTGTGATACATACTATATCCATTATGTCAAGGAAGCTTGTGCATTCTTAAACCAGCAAATAGCTGACTTGGAAACAAAAGCCCATGGACGTAGCCGCAATCTAGATCATCCAGATGATTTGTACTTTGGTGTTAACCAGAAGATGATCACGGCTAAGAAGATTAACCCCATAGAAGGGGCGCAGTGGACAGGAATTGTCAGTACCATTGCTATGGAAATGCTTAAGCAGGGTAAAGTCGAAGGTGTAGTCTGTGTCCAAAACACTAAAGAAGACCGCTTTCAGCCAATGCCGATCATTGCTCGTACCCCAGAGGAGGTGTTAGCAGCACGGGTCAATAAGCCTACCTTGTCTCCTAACCTCTCTGTGTTAGAGCAAATAGAACAATCAGGGATGAAGCGATTATTAGTAATTGGTGTTGGCTGCCAAATCCAAGCATTGCGATCAGTGCAAAACGAACTCGGTTTAGAAAAACTCTATGTTTTAGGTACGCCCTGTGTAGATAATGTCAACCGTGAGGGGTTGCAAAAATTTCTAGAAACCACCAGCCGTTCACCAGAAACAGTGGTACATTACGAGTTTATGCAGGATTTCCGGATTCACTTTAAACATCAGGATGGCTCGATTGAGAAAGTACCGTTCTTTGGCTTAAAGACTAATCAACTCAAAGATGTGTTTGCCTCCTCTTGCATGACTTGTTTTGACTATGTCAACTCCCTAGCAGATTTAGTGGTAGGTTACATGGGAGCCCCCTTTGGTTGGCAGTGGATTCTGGTTCGTAATGACATTGGGCAAGAAATGTTGGATTTGGTGCAAGACCAGTTGGAAACTCAACCAGTCATGTCAAAAGGCGATCGCAAACAGGCAGTGCAACAGAGTATTCCGGCCTATGACAAGGGAGTTACGTTACCGATGTGGGCAGCAAAAATGATGGGAGTGGTGATTGAAAAAATTGGTCCGAAAGGATTGGAGTATGCTCGTTTTTCCATTGACTCCCACTTCACCCGCAACTATTTATATTTAAAGCGCAATTATCCAAAAAAGTTAGAAGCACATGTGCCAGAGTATGCCAAGCGGATTGTAGAACAGTACAAGTTGCCAGACTAAAAACTGAGGTATTGGTGTGGTTCGGTAGGGTAAGGGATTAGCCCGAAGGGCGTTGATAAGCGCGATCGCGTGCCTTCCAACTCAGCTACTGTCGAGAGAAATTATAGGTAATGGGTAATGGGTAATGGGTAATGGCGATGCTGATCAGCTAGCGATCGCAAATGCTTAAGCTGAAATAAAAACAATAGCACCACCAACTCAATCACTAATGATCAATGACCAAGCTGACGGCTAAATGCTTAGAAAAAGTCAGCAATTACTGTTCATTGGACAGGAGATCAGGGAACTGTATAAATGTAGACCATTAGATTGGTCAGTATCATCACTTATACCAAATCCGAGTTAAATACCCCCTTTTTAATTCAGCCCGAATAAGCTTGTACAGACATAGCATGCTACGTCTGTAAATTTCTCTAACCTCCCTAAGCGCCCAGACGACGCTTAGGGAGGTTAGAGAAACAGATTTGGGATCACCCATACCCAGTTCCTGAAATCCACCAGTCTGTCATGCTGTTTAACTCCCCAGAATTTATCTTTCTGTTTTTACCCCTGACTCTGTTGTTCTTTTTCCTGCTGGGAAGAAAAGGCTATTATCAAGGAGCAATAGCTTTTTTGGTTACTGCCTCCTTGTTATTCTATGCTTGGTGGAATCCACCCTACTTAGCATTGCTAATTTTTTCCATCTTCTTTAATTATACCGTTGGCTCTGCTCTTTCTAAACGATTAATATTATCCATTAGCCCCAAATTACTTCTCGTTTTAGGGATTGCCGTAAATTTGGCTCTCATTGGTTATTTTAAATATGCTAATTTTTTCGTATATAATCTCAGCATTATCCTAGGAAAAACCTTTACTATAAATCAGATTATATTACCCCTAGCCATCTCCTTTTTTACCTTTCAGCAAATTACTTATCTAGTCGATGCATACCGAGGCGAAACCAAAGACTATAGCTTTTCAGAATATTGCCTGTTTGTCACCTTTTTTCCGCAATTAATTGCCGGACCAATTGTCCATCACAAAGAGGTAATGCCTCAGTTTGCTAATAAATCTATTTATCGGTTTAACCCTGAAAATCTAGCAGTGGGGGTAACTATTTTCGCCATAGGGTTAATCAAAAAAGTCTTGATTGCTGACACAGCTGCTCTTTATGCTACTCCAGTCTTTAATGCTGCTGCTTCAGGAGAATTACTCACCTTTTATGATGCTTGGAGTGGTGCGCTATTTTACACGTTCCAACTTTACTTCGATTTTTCCGGCTACTCTGAGATGGCTATCGGTGCAGCACGGATGTTTGGTATTAAGCTACCACTCAACTTTAACTCTCCTTACAAAGCAGTAAACATCAGCGACTTTTGGCGTAGGTGGCATATTACTCTGTCTAACTTTCTGCGGGATTATCTCTATATTCCTCTCGGTGGTAATCGCAAAGGCGAATTGCGACGCAATCTCAATTTAATAATTACGATGCTGCTAGGTGGTCTTTGGCATGGTGCTGGGTGGACTTTCGTCTTGTGGGGAGGGTTACACGGAGTTTATTTATGTCTCAATCATCAATGGCGATCCTTTCGTAAATTCCTAGGACATGACTTAAAAAAAAGTAACTGGTGGAGTAGCACTCTTAGTTGTTTTATTACTTTTATTGCTGTTGTATTCGGATGGGTTTTATTTCGTGCAGATAATCTTGATAGTGCAAGTGTTATCTTACAAACAATGCTTGGTATAAATGGGATATCTTTGTCAGCATCAGTTGTGGAATCACAAAAAAAATTACTGATAATTTTGTTGCTATTTATCTGGCTAATACCCAACTCTCAACAATGGATGGAACAGTATAAGCCAGCCTTGAATCTACCTGTTGTAAAAACTTATTCAAGATGGCGCAGTCAACTGTGGAAAAAGTTGCAGTGGCAACCTAATCAACCCTTTGGGCTTATCCTGGGAATAGTTTTATTTATTGTTATCAAAATTATTTTAACAGCACCTGATAGTGAGTTTTTGTACTTTAATTTTTAACAATATGCCTTACCTAAGATATTTTCAATCAATCTTTTCTGGATTGTTAATTAGCTGTTTAATTTTCCTGTTCGCTGTTTTATTCCAAATTGGTGCTCCAACAGAGAGTTCTCGCTGGACTGACGAGATATACACTATCAAGTCCAATATTGCTAACTCTATAAAAACTCCTAAATTAGTTATAGTTGCTGGCTCAAACGCTTTATTTGGTATTAGCTGTAGTCAGATACATCAAGAGACATTCGTAAGTTGTCTTAATGGAGCTACATATGCTGGACTTGGTATTGATTACATCTTGACTCGTGCTCGTTCCTGGCTCAAGCCTGGAGATTTAGTTCTTCTCCCTCTGGAATATGAGCATTATACAGATGATGGTAAACCTACTGCTGCATTGATTGACTATCTGTTGGCTCGGGATCCGAAATATTTACTATCACTGAATTTTATTAATCAATTTCGTTTCATCAGTGGAATACCCTTGAACCGTGTGCAAGAGGGAATCGTAGTTAAATATAAAACCCCTCAGCCCTGGAATTCTTATTATCAGTCTGAAAATCTTAATGAGTATGGAGATGAAACAGGTAATCGAAAAGCTGATATAACCCAAAAAGAAATTAAAGCTATTGAAAAAATAAATTACAACAATAATATAGGTATATCTATAACTTCAAGTCATGGAATGAACAGCATAATTAAATTTATAACTTGGTGCAAAAGCCATAATATTAAGGTCATAGCTACTTGGCCGAATACAATCTGGTTTGATGTTTATCAAGAACCTAAGCAACAAGATTTTTTTAAAAGTATAGAACATTTTTATCAACGTCTGGGGGTTACTATTCTTGGTAAATCAGAAGATTTTATGTACGATAAATCTATGTTTTATGATACGATTTATCACCTTCATGATTTAGGGGTAAATCACAGAACTAAACAGCTTATAGATTTAATACAACCATATTTGCCATGAAGAGCAACTAAGCAAAACCGTATTATAATATCTGTGAAGTTCAGAATTAAGAATTACGAATTGAGCTTAAAAATTCCTATACTCTGAACTATTAATTCTGAATTAAGACCCCATGAGTTAGTCTTTTGAGTCTGCTTTTGATGCCCCTATTTCTTCAACCAATTCAGAGAGTTGAGTCGTTTCTGATTTAGGCATAATCACCGACTCTATACTCTCCCCCTCATCCAATCGTTTAGCCACTTCCAGAATTGTATCTGCGATCACTACTGGAATTCTTACTGCTTTCGTTTGACCCAGATTCCACTTCGGCTTGCGACCACTATTTTCTCGATAACCACCACGGGGCATAACTTTACCTCACCTCTGAATCTGAAATAGTACGTTTTCCTTATATTCTACAATCTTCGATTAATTAAATAGCTAGAGCTTGTAAAACTTAACTATTTAGTTAGTTTTATACAAAAGCTGCTAATTTTTTTGCTATTTCGTACTTTTTATGCTATAATTAACAGGAAAATGCAAGCCAATGAGGTCTCCTAACTGGAAACTCCCAAAATTTCTGAAGTCGGTTTAACTTATCACTTTTATTGCCAGACTTTTAGCCAATTAGTTAGTGCTTGCGGCATTTCTGGATCTAGCGGTCGTTTCATCGCGGTAACAAAATCCTCATCTGGGTTACCTAGTCTTCTGAAGCTGTGATCCAATCCAGCAAAAATATGAGTTGTCACATTCCTATTGCCAGCATTGATAAGTGCTTGCTGCATTTGTTGAGCTTCTTCTGGAGGTGTATTGTGATCCAAGGCACCGTGTAAAATTAGTACTGGGCATTTGACCTTGTCCACAAATAAATAGGGAGGATTCTCAAAATGCTCTTGAACCGCCGGTAGGTAAGAATTAAAAGACCAATCTTCATCTCCGATGCGAAAGAACTCTTCACCCCTTTTTGCGCTAGCAATAATTTCATCAAACTGTTTGTATTTCCAATAAATTAATGGCATGTTTTCCTTTAAATTTTTGATAGTTGTACTATCTAATTTTTCAAAGGCTTCGGCTTGCAATTTGAGTATCTCTTGTAGGTTGTTATAAATGCCACATTGCCAAACCAAAAACTTAATGTCTGGGTCAGACGCTGCTAAAATCAAAGCAATTACAGCCCCTTCACTTTGACCAAGAACTCCGATTCTACTGCTGTCAATTTCAGGAATACTCCGCATCCATTGCAATGCCATCCGAGCATCATCTACCAAGTCAAATAGTCCAGTAGTATTAAAATTTCCTTCGCTTTGACCACATCCTCGCTTATCATATCTAAATGTGGCTATCCCGATTTCATCCAGAATTGTAGCTTCATCCCGGAACAAGTTTCGCTCTGGTAATGGTGTAGGAAACCAATTGGTTTTTGAATTATCTAGATTTCCGTCTCTTGTCTGAGGAAAAGACCCTCCAATGAATAGGCAAGCCGAAGGCTTTTTCACACCTTCTGGTAGGGTAAGTGTTCCATAAATCCTTGCCCCCTTGGATTCAAATAATTCTTGTCTTTCCATTTTTAAAAAATCCTGATCACTCTAATTATCATTATTGGTAGCAGGAATAAATTTAATTGGTATTACTCATTTACTGGTCGAATAGGAACTTGAACTTCACTGCGCTTTAGCGGTTCCGGGACAAAGGGAGAATCATAGAAAAAGCGACGGGGTATACCAGCGACGGTATACTCCGAGTGTTGGGCTAACCATTCCTTTAACTGTTCAATACTTTGTTGGTAGCTGACATAACTATAGCTACCTTTCATCCCAAGGCTGACTACGGTCATTGGTGGTATGTCTTCTACTTGAATATTCCCTTCAATCTGCTCAGGAGTGATATTACGGCGGTTATATAGAAATGATACATAAGCCTCACCAACCTGAGCAAAGAAATCTCCCTGGCTAGTTTCTAGGGTACTGATCGGATAACGAGTCTCTACCGGAGCAGTCATAGAAATATCGTTAGAGCTAATATGGCGGTACAGGGAGCTAAAAGCACGATTAGCTGCCTCAGACAGCTCCCCAGAGTAGGCTACTGTGGCAGCCCGATAGGCAGGATACTGTTTGATTTCGATTTTGCCAGCTGGCGTAGGAGGTGGAAACCCTTCTGGTAAGGGAGCAGAGGCAGCACTGAACACTCTCCATCCCAGTAAGACAATTGCCAGTAAGCCTACAGGCAAGAGAAATTTGGATAGCTTCATCAGGGAGCGAAATTAACTAACAGTGGAAGACTAGGCCTTGTTTACCAGGTTAACTATCATTATAGTTATAAGAAGAAGGAAAAATTAGGAATAACAAAAAGCGACTTGAGGATCAACCAACTAACTAACCAGACTTGATCAGCATTTCCAAATAGATAAGGAAACCAAATATTGATTTAGGATAACACCAAAAAATCCTGGGATTGTCTTGATGCAGTCGCTTTTTTGATCAATACTAATTTTACATCTCCTTTTAAAAGCCTATAACTAATGAATTACTGGTTGATGAAGTCGGAACCACAAGTCTATAGCATAACTGATCTGGAAAAAGAAGGGAAAACAATTTGGGATGGGGTTCGTAATTACCAAGCTCGAAACTTTCTGCGTGAAATGAAGGAGGGGGACTTAGCTTTTTTTTACCATTCCAACACCAAACCCCCTGGAATTGTGGGATTAATGGAAATTGTTAAAAGCGAAGTAATTGACCCGACTCAATTTGACCAAACTAGCCGTTACTACGACCCCAAATCAAGTGTTGAATCTCCTCGCTGGCATACTGTGGTAGTGCAATTTTTCGAGGTTTTTCCCCATTTTCTAGAGCTTTCAACCCTTAAACAGCAGTTTAGTGACCAAGAGCTATGGGTTACTAGACGTGGAAATCGACTCTCGGTGATGCCAGTTTCTCAGGCAGTAGCTCAGAAAATTCTAGGGATCACTAAAGCTACAAACCCAAGTCAAAGGTAATATTTCAGGCTGATGAATGAATGATCAACTTGTCACGAGCAGTAAAATGGCGACGACGTCTACGACTTTGGGGGTTATTAACCCTAGCACTGTTGTTGTGTGGCTGGCTGCTAATTAATACTCTAAGATTGAACGCAGCCGCATCAGCACCTGTGGATACTTTCTTTGTACTAGGGGGGAGTATTCGTCGAGAAATCCATGTTGCTGAATTAGCCAAACAGTACCCAGACAAGCGAATTCTGATTTCTCATGGATCCCCAGACCCCTGCATTTGGCTAATTTTTCAGCGGGAGATGGCATCTTCGGAACAGGTTTGGTTAGAAAAGTGTGCCAATTCTACCTTTGGTAACTTTTTCTTTAGTATCCCAATTTTCCGGCGCTGGGGTGTTCGTAGGGTTAAGTTAATAACCTCTGGCACCCATCTACCAAGGGCTCAGTGGATGGGGCAAATTCTTCTGGGAGCTCATGGGATTTGGGTAGACACAGAGTTGGTGGAAGAGAAAGGTATTCCTGGTAATTCTGAATTCCCTCTCAAAACTGGGATAGACATTGCTCGCAGCTTAGTTTGGGCGCTGCTGTCTCAAGTGATTCAACCCCGATGCTCTGATCTAATCCAGCTCACGGATGTAGACATGAAGGCTTGGCGTGAGTCGGGTTTCAAGTGTGAGCGTCAGGGGAGAATTTCCTCAGGTGCGACCCGTGGCGAATTTAATTGTTAATGGTAAGAGCGCACCTAGGGCGATTTGATCTCTACTGTCAGGGGTGCAAACCAAAAGCAACAATCCCCGTCTCTGACCGAGCGGGGAGTGTCAATTAACCCAAAGGTTCAACTGAGCCATTATTTGACTATGGGCTTCCAGGGAGCAAAGCCATTTTCAACACCCTTAAGACTAGCAGCCAAGCTGGGGTAATGTCTGAGCACAACACTAATGAAAGTGTTCTTTTCAATCCAGTCCAAACCAAATTGAGTATAGATTTCGGCAGTGTAATCCTTGGTAAAGAAGCGATCGCTTTTCAGTCGTCGGGATGCCATCAGGATGAATATCCGAAAAGCGGTATCGCTGAAACCAAATCCCTTGGGAGGATTTTCAGCAAACATACCTATCATTAGGTCTACACTATCGATATCATTGTTGTAAACCTCCCGCAATTCTTTCGCCCATTCTGGCTTCTCAGTGATTTCCTCGAAGGATTTAACTCGATCGCGACCAATTAGTTCCCGGAACTGGTTGTAGCGGGGAACCCCTCGCTCCCGATCTCGGAGGATATCTACAGCAGCTAAGTCAAATACTTCACCGTTGTCCCTCACTAGCTGCTGCAATTTCTTTGGATAATTGTAAAGGGTGACCGCACCAGGGTGGCTGATTCCAAAGGAGTAGAATAAATCAGCTATATCTACCTGTTCTAGAATCCCACGTGAGCGCTTGCCAGACACTTCAAAAAAGTCTTTCGTCAGCAGCTCTTTACCGTCTTTAACCGAGTAAAACTGGAATTCATCGGGGATGAGGGGATGCATCCGATACACAGAAACGAATTCTTCGGTGAGGTAGTAGGGAGCACTGTGGTGGTCAGTAGATGAGCCGATAATCCCGCTGACTACTTCATTGTCCGCAAGACGCCCAAAACGATTTTTGAATTCCTCACCCAACATACCCCACCAATTCCATCTCATGGCAACTTGCAAGGCGGGATGTCCCAGGATGCCCGGAGTCCATTCCACAGTATGAATTTTAGCCATCAAGGCAGCATTAATCAGTCGAGCGTGGTCGAATAGGTCATCATCTGTCCAGTCAGGGTATTGTTTTTTGAGATGATCACAGATAGTGTTGTGCTCTTTGACGAACAGGATATGCAACATGCTTAGTCCTATCCACCAGTTATCGTCAAAGCCCACAATATCGATTCCGTTCTCTGGGTTGACAGGTAACAAACCGTCATCACCAATGATCATCTTACCATCGACATGGCTACGCACCTTATCAATAGTTTCCTGATTACTGCCATAGATTTGGGAAGCATCCCACCAGTGAGTTTCTTGGTTGATAAAGGTTGGGGGATTTTTGGTATCGTCTTCAGAACGAGTAGGGTCTTTTGGAGTTTTTTCGATTTCCAGAGGTCGATGCTCTTTGGGCCAGGGGTCATCCTGTTCCAGAGGAATATCGATTTTCTCTTCGGAATCATTAAAGGTATGAGAAAACCAATCGTGAGTCTGGAATTGAATCCAAGCTGCAGCTGTTAGGTTTAAGGTCGAAGCTGGGACAAATTCATCCCGCGTCAATAACTTCCGACTGATAGTACGGGGATTGGGATTGAGTAAATTCTTTTCGTCCGGGTAGGCGTGTTTCAGGGCTACATTGCGTCCAAAGCGGGTGCCAGCCATCCCCATTTTGGGATCATTGGGGTCATTAAATGAACCATCCGCTGTACGAATTTTAAGATGGCGACCATCAGGACTAGGAGTCGGTTCAGGGGGCTCCCCTTTTGTGGGTAATTGGGAGGTATCGTGCAGGTTTTCTTCCCGCATATTCTCGCGGAATTTATTTAATTTGAACAGGGCTAGAGGAGTAGGAAACTTATGCCAAGGTTTCTTTGCCATTTTGCTAATTCCTTTAGTTTTTATTACCGAGGTATTTAGTGTTTTAGCTTAGGTAGTGTCAGGAATTACGCTCAGAGCTTACTGTTCACTACTAAGCTTAGGTGAATAGGACTGAGCCTGATCTTAATTAATGCTTAATTCACCGTTGTCTAGCTCTTTCTATTTCTTAGTTTTTTATGTTCATCATAACTCATTAATTTATAAATTAAAGAGGATTGACTAATAAACCTAGTGTTGTATAATTGTCTGGTACTGACAGTACCCATCTTGGGTACTCTTTGCTGATCAGTTCACTGTCAAGAAATTCCACAGTCAACCGTCAAGGGTTAACAAATTGGATATTATTTTCTGGGAAGTAGGCAGGTAGAGGGTCTCGGGAGAGTACATTGGTTTTGGATGTCAGCTGCTGCTGGTCTAGGAGAATTGCGATCGCACTCTTACACACAAACAGGATCAAATCCCTTCCGGGACAAGTACGAGACCCTCTCAGAAACAAATTGGAGTAAGTTGAATTATCCTGATCGCTCGGATCTAGCCACCGTTGAGGTACAAACGAATCGGTGGATGGGTCTAAAGACCGTTCCCGTTGCATAATCGGGAAAACGTGCAGAATTTCCATGTCTGGCGGAATACGGGTGTTGTTATACCTGTCGCCAGCTGTTGTAATGTGAAAGGTTCTGGTCACTGGAGGGAACAAACGACCAGTTTCCAACAAACAAGCTTCTAAATAGCTGAGTTTAGCAATGGTTGAGGCTTGCTCCAAGGAACCCGCTTCCTTGATTTCCTGTCGCACCCGTTCGAGCACCTCTGGTCTAGAAGTAATCAGAGTCAGGGTTCTCGCCAGCAAGTCAGTTCCTGAACCAGTAAAGGTAAACATCCAGTGCGGGATTTGTTGCAGGAGTTCCTCTTTGGTAGTGTAGGGCTTGATACCATGAGCCATAGACAACAGGCATGGCTTTTCAGAGGCTTCGCTGCCTTCCCAAAGCTGCTCAAGAGTTTGATAAAAGTTTTCTAAACGCTTAGTTTCAAACCTTCCTAATAGAATCCGCTTGATCGGATTTCCGACCATTGAGAATAACACCTGTATATCCTTGATCAACCGCTCAGGAGCAACATTTTGCCCAAACACGATGCCAAGCATTGCCTGACCCATACATTTCCGGATATCCTCAATGTTGGATACTGGCTTTGAAAAAGCACGATGTACCTGTTCGAGGAAAGCCTGTTGGTACTGGTGTTGGCAACCTGTGCCAAGCACTCCCTCGTTATAAGGTCTCAAGCGCTGCCACTGCTGATCATGGCTGATAGTGAGGGCGTTGGGGGCAAGGAAAGACATACCATCCTTCTTGAGATTGCCTTCGATATAGCCTTGGCTGTCCGGTGGGTCTTGTAAAATGTGGTCTGATAAGTCACGCCCAGATACTAGCAAGACTTTCTTGATAAGAAAGTTTAGAATGACATTTTTACTACCATAGCGTTTGATGACATCACCAATCCAAGCCCCTAATACTTTTTCAAGGTCGAAACGACGGGGGTTACGGATAAAGCCACTGGCTAGATTACCCAGAAGCCGTAACAAGTCGAGTACATTGGTAGAAGGGTAGGTATTCATTATTCATTGCTCATTGTTTCGTTGACAAATCTTACTTGATGCTTTCCAGCAGACTTATCCATTGCTTCTATTTTCCTTAAGGCTATCAGCTTAAGCTAGAATTGATCACTGAGAGTATTTATTATTCATAATTCTCCCCATCGCTCCATTAGCTAGATACTGGATGAAGCCATGGCCTTATTAGGCCATGAGCGGATCAGGCCATGACCAGATCACCTACAGAAAACTCAAGAATCACATATTTTTATGATTAGCCCATCATCCCATTACAACAATGGGTCTGAGAACTAGTGGCTCCTTGCTTGCATGCTTCTCACCACTTGGGTTACTAGATTTCGGGGCATAAATCTTATACTCAGGGCAAGCAACTGGTTTTTGAGACCAGGGACAACACCGGAATAACCCTGACAAATGTCCCAAATTTTTCCCTAAAATTCTCGGCCAGTTGAGATAGTTTTGACTCACTTCTGGCAACTAGTACTAACTTGTAGCCATCGCGAGCAAATAACTTAGTAAATGCATAACCAATGGCACTGGATGCACCAGTGTTCATAGCCGTTTTAGTAAGATATTTTACATGATTTTTTAGATTCATTAGATGTTTATTTTAACAAAAATCAACCCAGGAAATATTGAAGAATTATTTCGATAGCTTTTCCAAATCCTTGGGAAACAAAGATGATAGGTTTTTGATATTTGCCAAAATCCCTATATCCTTGATGATGTCTTGGCTTTTGAATCTTATTTTTTGCCTTTACCTAAGGGCTTATGTTCACAAGTCAAATGGAAATGCTATGTAGGTTATAGTTATCCACTAGCAGTTGTAACTTAAATTACATTTAAAGCAGAACATCAGATCCTAGGGCAATGAAAAATTAAACCAATAAAGTACACAGAGAGACTATAGTTGAGGTATAGCATACTTTTTATAAATTGATATAGAAGGGGGGTGCTAGCTGAAGTAGGTGGTTCAGTTGCGAAAAATTTCTCTATTGTCTTCATAGTTATCCTCACAGGGAGCTTTTCCAAAACCAGATTGTTGTTAAAAAACTTAATAATCATGAAATATCAATGCTCCTTAAGTCATAATGGAAAGTGTTGGAAATTATAGTTTTTCGAGGAGAGACTTAAAAAGATCCAACTGGGGAGCAAGATTTTGTCAGGACTTACCCAACATTGGCTAAAAAACGCCCTTATACAAATTTGTGATAGTTCAATGACTCTTCCCCCAACCCAAAGCAAGGGGATGGGGTCAAAGGGGATAGTCACTGACAGTAATTTATTCCTAGCCTCAGGGTAAGCGCAAGAAAAACGAACTCATAATATGCTAAGGGAAACAATGTTATAAGAAAAATATCTAATGGTTAAAGGCTTCGATAAACCCACTAACTCAACCGCAACCAGTGGCCAATCCTTGCCAGTACAGCCTGCCCTAAATTGTGAAAATGTTCAGCAGCAAATGCTCGAGCATTTTGAGAACCTCTCTCTTGGTGCGCGTTCACGCTTGTCGGGAAACCCGACCGGGGTCGCACCGCAGTGATCCGCGAGGGAAACAAGGAGTACTCCATCCATTTGTGAGTATTGTGATGATTGCACTGGAGCGCTACCATCGGGGGCGCGACGGGGTGGGAAGATATCGAAACCTATGGGATCAGCTACCAGCATTGGTTGTCGAGCTTTTTAGCATTGCCAAATGGAATTCCCTCAGCAGATACATACCGACGAGTGTTTGAGCAAATATCTCCGAGTGCATTCGAGGGTAGTTTCAATAGTTGGTTGAGTAGTTTGGTCAGAGATTTAGGAGCACAGGTTATCCCCATTGATGGCAAACAACTCAATAGTTCCTATGACCGCAACCAGTCAAAATTGGCTTTGCATGTGGTGAGTGCTTGGGCGAGTGAGCATAAGTTGTTTCGTAGGTCTTGTTAAAGTCGAAGATAAAACTAATGAAATTACAGCCATCCCAGCTTTACTAGAATTATTGGACATCTGTGGGTACTCAGCATCAGATAGCCCATAGTATTCGTGCCAAAGGTGCTGATTATGTTTTGGCTCTCAAAGGGAATCATCCCACTTTATTCGAGCAGGTAAAGCAATGGTTTGAGACTGCTGTGGATAATAGCTTTGAGGGCATCGAGTATAGCGTTGGATGTGAGGGTAGAATCAGGACACCATCGTACTGAAAAGCGCGGCTGTTTGGGCGGTTTCTCTCGAACAGATAGATGAAGATTTGTACAAACAGTCCCAGTGGTCTGGATTAAAGACTATCGTGATGGTTATTCCCACCCGTCATTTGTGGAACAAGACTACCCGTGAGGTCATGTTCTACCTCACTTCTTTGCCGCCCAATGCTCAGAAGTTGGGCAAAACTATCCGACAACACTGGTCCATTGAAAACCAACTTCACGCTCGTTTTAGATGTGACTTTTGGGGAGGATAGCAGCCGGATTCGTACAGGGCATGCTCCACAGAATATGGCTTTACTCAAGCGCGCTTAGCATCAATCTACTCAACCCTTGAAACAAGCTATAAACGTAGTACTCGTCAAAAAGCCAAACGAGCCAGCATGGATACAAGGTATATCCTTAAGGTTTTAGAAGCCTCCATTCCCTTAAACTATAGCATATCGAACCTATCAATTTTCTTGCGTTTACCCTGGTTGCGTAAGTCCTGTTACAGAAAGGGTCGGACTCAGCCGATTATCGGCAAAGATTTACAGGATAAAGCCTTGGACGACTCCTTCCGGGAGTTTGTATCAAGTCAAACCATGCAGGAACTCCTAGATAAATACCAAGGTATTAGCATCAGTGATGCTCGGGAAATCAAAAAGCATGTCAATATCCCAGTCATCTGCACCGGAGGTTTTGAGCAAGCATCCTACATCCGTGAGGCGATTAGTGAAGGATTCTGTGATGCAGTTAGTATTGCTCGCCCTCTAATTGCCAATAATGACCTAGTCCAGCAGTTTCAGCAAGGAAAAGACTTGCCAGACCGACCCTGCACCTACTGCAACAAGTGCTTGTTAAATGCGTTACAAAACCCTCTAGGCTGCTACGATGTGCGCCGATACAATGACGACCACGACAAAATGATTAAACAAGTGATGACTGTATTTGAACCAGCGCCATTCTCCTAATTCATGATTATCTTTATCAACAACGAAGAATAAAACTCTTAAGAAACCTGAGGGGGTGACAATTCGCATGCAAGCTTTGTGTGGTAAGGGTTTCAGTTGGTAAGCCTTTGATAATATCGAGCCAGCGATGGCCATCCCAATTGAACTTGACCAACGAAAAAATTAGGTTTGAAGACTTGGCGTAGGCAAATAGGCGCGTTAATTAATATAGCTTTTTTTAAGCTAGTAAAGTACATTTTTTTTTGTTTTAGGGAGCAGGGAGCAGGGAGTAGCGACCAATAAAGTCAGAAGAGGGAAAAGGTGAAAAATTATGTGTACCTCATTATTATAAAAAAAGCTATATCAAGTCCGGTTGAATACCCATAATAAAAGTGTATCGAAGGCAGAGGGCAACCACCCCTAACCCCTGCCAGGAGGGCAGGGCTGTTTCTTGCGTCGGACTAAAATGCGATTGGTGGGGAGGTGGGGAG